>NZ_PPXB01000012.1:0-129281 GCF_002909415.1 Arthrobacter glacialis
GGGAGGGCCGCCCGGTGGGGGTCAGCGCGGTAGATGGCTCGCCGTCACGCTGGGCTTGCAGGGCCCACGTTTCCAAGGTTTGAAACAAGGCCAGGGCGGGTGTGGCGGGCAGGATGGCGCCCAGTTTCGCCATGCCGTCGGGCAGTGGGGTGAACCAGACCCTTCTTTGCACGCTGGCCCTGTGAAAACGTTCGGTCAGGGATTCAGGGTTGTGCTTTTGTGCCAATCGCCGGATCTTGCGGGTCAGTCCGGCCGGATTCATCCGGGATGCCCCGGTCAGGAACAGCGGTTCCAGGACCGGGAAGAGGTCCTCGGGGACGTTTTCCAGGCCGCGACGGATGGCGTGGATCCGGGTCTGATCCAGCAGTCCTTCCCTGAACAGTGTCCCGGTGGATGGCAACGCTGCCAACGTTGCGGCGTCATCGAGGCGATGCTGGGCAGTGCCCGCACTGATCGCGTACACGGCCATGAGTTCCCCTGCGGCCCACAGTGACACTTCGGGGTCACGGCCTCCGCAAGTTTCCTCGTTGATGGGCGGGCGGCGGGTAGCAAATTCGTTGAGTGCATCCATCTCCCTGGCCTGGGCAAACGCCGCCAATCGGTTCGCCGCGTGTAGGTAGTCCAGCAAGTCGTTATCGCTCAACGTGTCCGGCTCCAGTCGTGTCAATGCCGCTGCGCCGGTGGCCGGTGTCCATGTCACGCCCGCAGGATTGTTCTTTCTTGGCGCCTTTGGATGGTCCGGAACCGAGGCCCTGATCACGCGCACCAAGGAATCGGCCTCAAGGCCAGGCACTGAAAGGAAGTGACCCACGGAGCCGCCGTCGCCGTCAAGCGTCTGGACCAGCGTGGCCCATTCATCCGCCGAGATCGTCCGGGATGGGCCCACCCACGTCACATTCTTCATGTGGGGGTCATCGGCGAAAGGGTCACTGGCCATCAGCCTGGCGAACTCGGCATCCGCACATCCCCCGTCAGCTGCCTCCGACCAGTGGTCGGGAGCCTGATCCAGAAACGGCTGACCGGCAGGGCTGGAAACCCTGTTGCTGCCGGGCCAATTGACGGTGCCCATACTCCAATTTTAGGCGCTGAACGACTTCAAGGGAAGACTTTTTAGAACATATATTCGATTCATAATCCGCAGGGAGATGGAAGTAATGGACGTTGGCCCGAACTGACGTGGAACTGTAGTGGTGGTGTCGGCAGCATCTCACTGGAATCGCAAGTCGAGTGCAGCCACGCAACGCGGAGCTGCCATTGTGTGACGCTGCCGGTGCCTCAGTTGGCCTAAACTGGGACGAACTTTGCTTCGAGTATTTGGGGACACACAATCCATGCCATTTTCTGTCAACCACAGACCGTTGTTGCTGGCCGTGTTGGCAGTGTCGTTGAGCTCGTGCAGCATTTTGCCGGCGCGGGTTGCCTCCAGCCCGCCACCTCCGCCGCCACCTGAGTCCTCGCTCGGGGAGCCTGTCCCGGCGCTGGACCCTGCGGGCATTCCGGGAGCCTTGCCGGAATCCCTGCGCACGGGCACCGCCACTCCCGTGTCGGCCCGCTGGGTCTATCTCAGTGGAGCGGAGTCATACAACAACCGGTTGGATGCCGGCCTGTTGGGACTGTTTGACCACAACGCTGGTGGGCGCTACGACCCGTCCGTGCCCGACCCGGCAGTACCGCTGATGGACAGGGGCCTCAAACTAGACCACGCGATCATTGCGACAGGCGACGCGATGGTTGGAACACGAATGACCCGGTGGCAAGTGGACCGCGGAACCGAGTCCCTTGTTTCGGTCACCACTGAATTCACCAACTTGTCTACCGGGGAAATCCTGCCAGGAGCAGCGCTGATTTCCAGCGACAGCAACGAAAAGATCCGACAACTCCTGGGCGAAGCAATTGCTGCGGAGACAAAATCTTCGGCACCCTCTGACAACTCTCCAACTACCAGCGCCACGCCAGCATCAACGGCACCGGCTTCAAGCGCGCCGGCCGCCGTACCTCCGCCGGTCCAAGCATTGCTCAGTGGTGCGGCGTTTAGCCCCGTCGGTGATTTGGTGGTGCCCCTGACCATCGACCCCACAAACGGTGCCCCGCTAACTGACCCGGTGACTGTCCACATCACAGCCAAGTCCAGCACACGGCTACTTTCGGATCTTGGCAGTCGGATGCAGCAACTCGCCACGGCGCCACGGCCGCTGACGCCACTGACACTTGCTGCGGCAGGGCAAGAGCACGTCAACTGCGATCTTGTGCCGTGTGCCGCTTTGACCTACGACGACGGACCCAACGAGCAAACGAAACGTCTATTGGGTGTCCTTGCCTCCCGAAAAATCCATGCCACGTTTTTTCAACAAGGGATCTACGTTGCAACGCACCCGCAAATTTCTGCCGCTGCTGCGGCGGACGGTCACGTGCTTGCCAATCACACCATGCGCCACCCGGATCTAACGAAGCTTTCCGCAGCCGGCGTCAGGGAGGAGATTCAGGGCACCTCCGCCATTATCAACAAGATGGCCGGGGTGGCCCCGGCGTATCTACGCCCCCCATATGGCGCCAGCAACGCACGGGTCAACACCAATGCTGGGCTGCCCCTGATTAACTGGTCGGTAGATTCCCTGGACTGGCAGTCCCGAAACAAGGACATCTTTGTTCCCAAGATTCTCAAGCTCGTGAAGCCCGGGGCGATCATCCTCCAGCACGACATCCATGCGTCCACAGTTGATGGGCAAGATCAGCTGATCACTAGCTTGCAGGGAATGGGTTACCACCTGGTGACAGTCCCGCAACTCTTCCACGGCATTGAACTCCAAAACGGTCGCGCCTATTTCTGCCGCGGCACAGTGTCCCCGTGCACACCGGGCCGGTAGTCGGGTTCACACGGCAGCTAGCCACGCCGGTGCCAACAGTATGAACCCCACCTAGACACCGTCCCGCCTGGCAGGCGTCAAGGACATGTCAAAATCGCTCGGAACCGAGCAAACTGCCACGCCATCCACTTGAGCTTCGGACGGCGAATCAACAGACCTGCCACGAATCTTCAGGATCATGAATCCACAAGAACATTCGTCGGGGCAGGGCACCGAAGCGGTGCTAGTCGGGGTATGGCCGCTGGCGTTGCCGTTTCGTGGCGGATCGTTGCTGTTTGGTGGCCATGTGCCGCAGCTTTGAACCGCGACTGGACTTTGTGGGGCGGCGCGGAGCGGCTGCCGGGGCGAGGCCAGCTGCAATGATTTGGGCCAGCTTCGCCAGCGCGATCTCGCGATTGCGTAATTGGGAGCGCTGCTCCGACGCGGCCACCGTGACGGTTGAACCAACCAGCCGACGATCCAGCCGGGTGAGCAGCAACTCCCGTTGTTCATCCGAAAGTGCGGCTGACTCAGCAACATTCCATGAGAGTTCGGCCCGGCTGTCCGAGGTGTTCACATGCTGGCCGCCGGGACCCGACGACCGTGAGAACCGCCAGCTGAGCTCCTGTGCCGGGATCGTGAGCGCGGGTGAAACTTCGAGGTCCATGGTTCAAGTCTTGCACGGGGTGTCCGTTGGCGGCGCGAGGCTTCAATTCAGCCCAGGTCAAGCCGCATCAACACGCGCGGGAAACCGTTGAGGACAGAGTTGGTGTCAGCTGTCTTGGTGAAGCCGGCGCTCTCGAACAGCTTGCGGGTGCCCACGTAGGCCATGGTCAGATCCACCTTCCGGCCCTGATTATCCACCGGGTATCCCTCAAGTGCGGGAGCGCCTTGTCCCCTGGCAAAGTCGACGGCGCCTGCCAGCAGACTGTGTGAAATGCCCTTACCCCGGTGCCCGGGCCGCACCCGGATGCACCACACAGACCACACGTCCACGGAATCCACGTGCGGAATCTTTCGGTTCCGGGCAAACCCAGTGCCGGCCCGTGGCTGCACACCGGCCCACCCAACTACCTCGTCGCCGTCGTAGGCCAACACCCCGGGCGGCGGATCCTGGCGGCACAATTGCTCCACAAGTTCACCGCGAGCGGGCCCCCGCAGGGCCACGTTGTCCCTGGACGGAATGCGGTAGCTCAGGCACCAGCAAACGTTGGCATCGGGGCGTTTGGGGCCCACCATTGTCTTGACATCCTCGAACGTTGTTGCCGGGCGGACGCTGATCTTCATGAATTCACTCTCGCACCAAGATCCGGTACTGACAATGCACCCGGTCAGCCTGCCCGCCCCGGCCTGTGCTGGCTAGAGGCGGAGTTCGTACAGAATGGTGTCGCGCCATTGCCCGGCCCAAGGGCCGTGGCTCATCAAGGCTATGCGTTCGCGGCGGCCAATCTCCCGAAAGCCCGCCTTGGAGTGGAGCGCGCGGCTGGGCAGGTTCTCAACGAAAATCCCGGACTGAACAGTCCAGTACCCATTCTCACGGGCCCTGCCGATCAGCTCGTGGAGCAGGAGGGTGGCGATGCCGCGACCGCCATGCTCTGGATCAACATAGATGGAGTGCTCCACGACGCCCCGGTAGGATTCCCGTGTGGAAGTAGATGCTGCGGCAGCCCAGCCAACGACAGCACCATCGGAGTCCTCCGCCACCAGGCACAGCTCGGGCTTGCGAGAAGCGAAAAAGTCAGACTCGGAGGGGACCCGTGCCTCAAACGTGGCATTGCCCGTGGCGATTCCGTGAGCGTAGATGCGTTCCACCGCAGCCCAATCACTGCTGGCCATGAGGCGGATCTGCATGCCAGATCGTCCCGATGCTGTCATAGTGCCGTGATCATGGCGGCGGCGCGTTCCAGGGCACCGGGAACCAGGGAGTAGTACGCCCAGGTGCCGCGCTTCTCACGCTCCAGGAGTCCGGCGTCAACCAAAATCTTCAGGTGGTGGGAGACGGTGGGCTGGCCCAGATCCAACGGTTCCGTAAGGTCACACACACAGGCTTCGCCGCCGTCGCCAGCCTTGACGATTGAAAGCAGCCGCAGCCGGTTCGGATCCGAGAGTGCCTTAAGTATCCGGGCAGATTCTTGGGCAGCCTCGGCGTTGAGCACGGACTGTCCGCCGGGTTCGCAGCAGAGTAGTTCGGTGGGTGTCTCGACCGTTAATGCAGTGTTCATGTAACCATTATGCCCATAGATTGACAATTGTCGATATAGGGGTCAATACTTTCTGTATCGACAATCATCAATCTTATGTTAGACCGGCTAGGAGCTTTGTGAGTACCAAGAGCATCACCCCTTCCATTCCCGGGGAGGCTGCCGTCGTCGGCAAACTCTCCACTCTGGACCGGTTCCTGCCGGTCTGGATCATCGCAGCCATGGTCATTGGCCTCTTGTTGGGCAAGTTCATTCCGGGTTTGAACAGCGCTCTGGATGCGGTAAAAGTCGGATCGGTGTCACTGCCCATCGCCATTGGCTTGCTGGTCATGATGTACCCGGTACTGGCAAAGGTTCGCTACAACGAAACCGGCAAAGTCATGGCCGATCGCAAGTTGTTAATCACCTCGCTGATCATCAACTGGGTAGCGGCACCGGCCTTCATGTTCGCGCTGGCGTGGATCTTTGTTCCCGACCTGCCCGAATACCGCACGGGCTTGATCATTGTTGGCCTGGCCCGTTGCATTGCCATGGTCATGATCTGGAACGATCTGGCCTGCGGTGACCGCGAAGCCGCCACCGTTTTGGTGTTGATCAACTCGGTGTTCCAGGTTTTCGCCTTCGGCGCCCTGGGCTGGTTCTACCTCCAGGTGCTCCCGGGCTGGCTGGGACTTCCGACGACGTCCGCTGACTTCTCCTTCTGGGCCATCACCGCCTCGGTGCTGATCTTCCTCGGCATCCCGCTGCTGGCAGGATTCCTGACCCGCGCGATCGGTGAGAAGGTCAAGGGCCGGGAGTGGTATGAGGGCAAGTTCCTGCCCAAGCTCGGCCCGTGGGCACTGTATGGCCTGCTGTTCACCATCGTGCTGCTCTTTGCACTCCAGGGTGACTCCATCACTTCCAATCCGCTGGATGTGGCCCGGATTGCCTTGCCACTGCTGGTGTACTTCATCGTCGTCTTCGGTGCCAGCATGATGATCGGCCGGGCCCTGAAGTTGGGATACGCGAAAACCACCACGCTTGCATTCACCGCCTCCGGCAACAACTTTGAGCTCGCCATCGCCGTAGCGATCGGAACCTTCGGCGTCACCAGCGGCCAAGCCCTGGCTGGCGTCGTCGGGCCGCTGATTGAGGTGCCAGTCCTAGTTGCCCTTGTCTACGTCGCCTTGTGGGCGCGCAAACGATTCTTCACCAACTAACCCCCACTACTTAAGGAGCATGAACTCATGAGCACCACCGAAACCACCAAAAAGCCCTCCGTTCTGTTCGTCTGCGTGCACAACGCCGGACGCTCCCAGATGGCTGCCGCCTACCTCACCACCCTCTCGAACGGGGCCATTGAGGTCCGCTCCGCCGGGTCCCAGCCGGCAGCCTCGGTCAACCCGGCTGCCGTGGAGGCCATGGCTGAAGAGGGCATCGACATGTCCACCGAGATCCCCAAGATCCTCACCACAGAAGCGGTCAAGGAATCCGACGTCGTCATCACCATGGGCTGTGGCGACACCTGCCCCTTCTTCCCCGGCAAGCGATACGAGGACTGGGAACTCGAAGATCCGGCAGGGCAGGGTGTGGACTCAGTCCGCCCCATCCGAGACGACATCAAAGCCCGCATTCAGGCCCTCATCGCCGACCTCCTGCCCGCAAGCTAGAAAAGGATCCTGTCATGACAGAACAGCTCATCATCATTGGCTCCGGCCCCGCCGGGTACACGGCCGCAATCTACGCCGCCCGAGCTGGATTATCCCCGCTGGTCATAGCCGGTGCCGTCACTGCGGGAGGTGCGCTGATGAACACCACAGAGGTGGAGAACTTCCCGGGCTTCCCGGCCGGCATTCAAGGCCCCGAGCTCATGGACGGTCTGCAGGAGCAGGCCGAGAAGTTCGGCGCCCGCATCATCTTCGATGACGTCACCTCCACCACCCTCACCGGTCACCTCAAAAGCGTGACGACAGCTGCAGGAGACAGCTTTGAGGCCCCGGCCATTATTCTGGCCACAGGATCCGCCTATAAGGAACTTGGACTGCCCGAGGAGAAGAAGTTTTCCGGCCACGGCGTCTCCTGGTGTGCCACCTGCGATGGGTTCTTCTTCCGTGAACAAGACATCATCGTCGTCGGTGGTGGGGATTCCGCCATGGAGGAAGCCACCTTCCTGACTCGGTTCGCCAAGTCTGTCACCGTGATCGTGCGCCGCGGGGAACTGCGGGCTTCGAAGATCATGGCCCAGCGCGCCAAGGACAACCCAAAAATCCGTTTCGCCTACAACTCGGCCATCACAGCCATTCACGGCGAAATGAAGGTCAGCAGTGTGACTGTGGAGGACACCGTCACCGGGGAATCCCGCGAACTGGCTGCCACCGGCGTCTTCGTGGCCATTGGTCATGTGCCGCGGACCGAACTGGTTGTGGGACAAGTCGATTTGGATGATGAAGGGTACATTCGGGTCGATGCACCGACCACTGTCACGAACCTCACCGGTGTCTTTGCTTGCGGGGACGCTGTGGATCACCGCTACCGCCAAGCGATCACCGCCGCCGGGACCGGCTGCGCCGCCGCCCTGGACGCAGAACGCTACCTAGCCGCCTTGGACGATGCAGACAGTATCGCCACCGCCTTGGTGGAAGAATCAACCCACGCCTAAGCGACTCCACAGCACCACAGCAACCTGATACTTATCATCACGAGGAGAACCACGGACATGACGAATCAATTACGCGAGCTGCCAGTTGCCATCATCGGAGCCGGCCCGGTAGGTCTGGCCACGGCCGCGAACCTCATCGAACGTGGCCTCACTCCGCTCATCTTTGAAAAGGGCGAGGCAGTGGGTACGGCCATTAGCAAGTGGGGGCACATCCGCCTGTTCTCTTCGTGGGAACACAACATTGACCCGGCCTCCCGGCGCCTGCTCGAGCCCACCGGTTGGCGCGAACCCCGATTGACTTCCTTGCCCTTCGGAGCCGAGCTCGTGGAACAGTACCTGAATCCGCTAGCCGCTGTCCCGGCCATCAGTGCTGCTCTGCAGACCTCTTCCACCGTGACAGCTGTGAGCCGGGTTGGCATGGACAAGACCCACTCCCGTGGCCGTGACGAGCGGCCGTTCCTGGTGCGCGTCCAAACCGTAGACGGGACAGTAACCGACCACCACGTGCGCGCCGTGGTTGACACATCGGGCACGTGGGCGGACCCCAACCCCCTGGGTCAAGCCGGCCTCCCGGCGCCCGGTGAGGCTGAAGCCATCGCGGCCAGGCTCATCACCGAGCCGTTGCCGGATGTCACCGGGGCTGACCGAGCCCGATTCACTGGCAGACATGTCCTGGTCATCGGTGCTGGCCACTCGGCAGCCAACACTCTGTTGTCGCTGGGCCAGCTCGCCAAGAATGAACCGGGCACCCGGATCAGCTGGGCCGTCCGCGGCCCCGATGCCTCGCGCCTCTACGGTGGCGGAGACTTGGACGGCCTGCCGGCCCGCGGTCAGCTCGGCACCCGGCTACGTAAACTCGTTGAAGACGGACACATCGAACTGCACACCTCCTTCACGACTCTCTCCTTCACTGTCGGTCAGAGACTGGCCGTCACCGGCGCTACCCCGGACGGGGACGTGACTCTGGAGGTAGATCTGCTGATCCCCGCCACCGGGTTCCGCCCCGACCTGGACATCCTGCGCGAGATCCGCCTGGAACTGGATCCTGCCGTGGAAGCACCCCGAGATCTGGGACCTTTGATCGACCCGGAATTCCACTCCTGCGGCACAGTTCCCGCCCACGGCGCCAAGGTCCTGGCGCACCCGGACAAGGACTTCTACATTGCCGGGATGAAGTCCTACGGCCGCGCCCCCACCTTCCTGCTCGCCACCGGCTACGAGCAGGTCCGCTCCATCGTCGCCGCACTGGCCGGAGACCAGAATGCGGCCGATCAGGTTCACCTCGAGCTGCCAGAAACCGGTGTCTGCTCCACAGACCTCGGCGGCAGTTGCGACGCCCCCGCCGAAGACAACCAGGAGCAGGACGCTGCGTCATCATCGTGCTGTGCAACACCGGAACCGGTGTTGATCGGAATTCCCACCGGCCTGGCTCACGGCCGAACCGCCACCATCGCGGAGTAAGCCGAGGAAGCGGCCATGACCAATACAAAGCAGTGCCGTCGCCCGGTCTATGCTGGTAAGCGGTATCTTGATTGGAAGATCTTGACTAGAAGATCGAAGATTGTCCATACGTAAAGGCTAGGAAGGTGTCATTGTGAGCGATCACGCAGGCAAGGCAAGTTTTAGTGGTTCCCCCGTCGTCGTCGGAGTCATACCCGATCAGAATCCAGTGGTGTGGGTGAAGGCCCTGGAATTGGCGCACAGCCTAAATGCTCCACTGATTGCGGCGTTCGTGGACCCGGCCAGCTCCCGGATCGAATGGGCCCCAGGGGACTTTGTCCTGCCAAATGCGGTGAACACTGCGGTTGAGCCGGAGGAAGAAACCTCCATTGCGGCGGCGGAGCTGAAGGAAAACCTTGCAGCCGGTGCAGCCAACCATGCCACGGCGTGGTCCTTGCGAATCATCGGCGGTGACCCGGCCCTGGCGATTGGCCGACTGGCTGCTGCCGTGAAAGCCTCCACCATTGTTGTGGGTGCCAGACGACCGGGAATCATTGCCAAAGTTGATGATCTTGTCTCTGGCTCGATGTTCCACCACCTCATGACCACCCAAACCGTCCCGGTACTGGGTATCCCGTCCCCAGACGCACAATGACCAGCAAACCAGGCGTCCTGTTCGTATGCGTCAAGAACGGCGGAAAGTCCCAAATGGCCGGCGGACTCATGCGCCACCTCACCAAAGATGCCGTCACCGTTTACACCGCCGGGACCAAACCCGGCCCGTCCCTGAACTCCCAATCAGTGGAATCCCTGGTGGAATTGGAGATTGACATCGGCGCAGAACACACCAAGCCCATCACCCCCGACATGCTGGGGGACGTCAGCTTGATAGTTACCCTCGGCAGCGAGGCCGTCGTGGACCCGGTTCCCGGAATCGAAATTCGCAACTGGGACACCGATGAACCCTCTGAACGGGGGATCGAGGGGATGGAACGGATGCGCCTGGTCCGGGACGACATCAGCATCAGGGTAAGCCTCCTGGCCCAGGAAATGCTTGGGAGTGTGGGTAGCTAGTCCAGATTGATGCCGGCGGTGACGATGTCATCGAGGCCCATGACGGAGGTGATCGCCACGGGCTTCGACGGACGTGAGATGGCCAGTGCGTCCACAACTCGTGCCGCCAACACCCCCGTGGCGCTGGACTGATTGCTGCCCCAAGCCCGGCGGGTTTGGCCCGTCCTTCTGTTGGTCGCCACAATTGACCAGTCCTCGCTGCCCATCGGCGGAACCATGGTGATGAGCCGCCGGGCAGCGGGAAAGCGGGCCACGGCGCCCAGTGCCCAGGTGGCAGCGGGGGAGTCCAGGGCAAAGTAGTTGCGCACGCGGATGCTCGAGGAGTCGCCAAGGAGCAGGTGATCCGGAAAATCCGCCCTCAGGTAGCCGCGGGTTCGACCACCGTCGTGGAAAGTACGACGCTCACGCAGGTTCATGACGGGATGGTTTTCCACCGGGTTCACCAGCGGGGCCCCGATGAGCCTCTGGGTCCATTCCACTGCCGCCGGCCCGTGCTTCTCGCCGGCTCCGAGCATGAGCGCCACGTCCACGTCGTCGCCAGGCTCTTTGTCCAAGGACGCCGCCATGAGAGTGCTGAGGCCCGGAGCCAAGCCCGCCCCAAGAATCATGGACGCCTGGGGTGACTCTGAGCGCAGCTGGGCAAGGTAACCGGCACTGGCGCTGATGTCAACGAGTGTGGCCTGTGAAAGGGCCGTCCCCAACGCCGGGTTTTCCACGCCGGAGGCGTTGACTACGACGTCGTGCAGCTGGGTTGCGCGCTGCAGCTCACCCAAGTCGCTGCCACCAGCGTCAAAGCGCAGCCATCCATCGGCCGGGGTTCGCCCTGCCCGCGTGACCTCGTGGCCGGCAGCCGCCAGAGCGGTGTGGAGATGCCTGCCAACGGCACCCCGGGCACCAAGCAGGAGAACCCGCACTGGTGGCGCCTTTGGGTCGTTGCCAGGGCTAGCCGGGTGCTGATCGTTGTCCATGAATCTCCAAATGTTTAGTTGGTAATTCTCCGACGATAGACGCCACCAGCCGTATTTGCAACTAAACAGTTGGGAGTTGGGCTAAGCTGAAACCATGGCTTGGGATACGGCGCGAACTCGGACACTGTTGCTCGATGCTGCCACGGAGCAGTTCGCGCAGAAGGGTTTGGCTGGGACGCGGGTTGACGCCGTCGCACGTGATGCGGGTGTCAATAAGGAGCGGATTTACCAGTATTTTGGCAATAAGGAGGGCTTGTTTGATGCTGTCTTGTTGCGAGCCTTGGAGTGTTTCCTCATGGCCGTACCACTGGAGGGTAACGGCATTGCCGCGGTGGGCGAATTCGCAGGGTGTCTCTTCGATGAATACACCGCTCGCCCGCAATTGCCGCGCCTTTTGGCGTGGGAGGGCCTGGAGCGCGGGGATCGTGAAGGCGTGACTGACCCAAGGGCTGGCGCCTGTGCGGAGAATGCGGCGCTCATCCGGGCCGCATGTCCGCAGCTGAGTGGTCCTGAGGCCACGCAGCTTTTACTGTCAATCGTCACGTTGGCCACGGGCTGGTGGGCGCTGCCGCAACTGGGAGAAATCATGTCCGGTGATGGCGTGGACGCCCGGCGTGCCGCCGTCGTCGCACAAGCGTCAGCCATGGCGGCCGGTCCGGGCCAGTAGGCCGCGGACCGACGCACACTAGGGCCGGCCTGGGAGTTAGTCCTCAGATACCGAGATGGTGACGTCGATGTTGCCCCTGGTGGCATTTGAATAGGGGCAGACTTGATGCGCGGCGTCAGCCAAGGCTTGTGCGGCCGCTGTTTCAATGCCCGGCAGCACCACTTCGAGCAGTACGGCGAGCTCAAAGCCGCCCTTGCCATTGGCGCCAATCTGGACCTGGCCGCCCACCGAGGAGTCGGTGATGTCCACCTTCTGGGTGCGCGCCACCAGCTGCAGGGCAGAGTGGAAACACGCAGCGTAGCCGGCGGCGAAGAGCTGCTCGGGGTTGGATCCTTCCCCCATGCCACCCATTTCCTTCGGGACAGACAGGCCCACGTCAATGCGGCCGTCGGAGGAGCGGACATGTCCGTTGCGGCCGGCCCCGGTGGCGAGGGCTTCGGCGGTGTACAGAGAATTCATGAGTTGCCTTTCGGTGCAGAGGAAGATGAGGCATCGAGGGTACGGCTAGGCGAGTTTGCCAGGTCGTGGGTGGATGCCGTCAAGTGGCGCATGCCTTCGGTGATGCGGTGCAGTTCCTTGACAAGATGATCGGCCTGGTCCTGGCTGTCAAAGCCATAGGCGCCGCGCAGGCCGTGCAGCGCGGTGCGCAGTTCCTGAAGCATCGCCGCGCCGGTAGCAGTGATTTCCACCGTCACCACGCGTTCGTCAGGGGACCTGCGCACCCGCGATACCAGCCCCCGCGCATCGAGCCGGCGCAGCAGGGGGGACAGGGTGCCGGAATCGAGATTCATTCTGGCGCCGAGTTCACTGACGCTAATGCCGTCGGCGGAAACGTTGGTCTCCAGCAGCACGATGTACTGCGTGTACGTCAGCTCCCATGGCTCCAAAACCACCCGGTGCGCCTTGGCCACAGCGTTGGACGCTGAATAGATCGCAAAGCAGACCATCGAATCAAGGCTGTACTCATTGTTGGGCATAGCTATAGTGTACACAACTAAATTGCGCACAATGTTGTTGCGTGAAGCGGGGCACCCGAACCCGGCCTCTCGGCGGTCGGCCTATGGTTTTCGCGCTGCCCACACGGTGCGGCTGCCCCGCACTTGCAGGTCAGTCCTGCTGGCCAGTGATTCGGGACCATCGCTGGCCAGCAGGCTGTCCAAGATGGCCAGATCCGCGGCTGTTGCCACGTCGTCCATGGCTGTGCGGATGCGCTCCAGGAACATGCGGGCGTAGCGGGAGGCCAGGTCCGGCGTCGAGTTGCCAACGGCCGTATAACTGCGCTGCTCGACGACGTCGAACCCGGCGCGTTCCAGCCCGGCCCGCCAATCGGGATGGTGATTCCAGCGCATTTGGGCCAGGGCTGCGTGCAGCCTCGCTTCCAGGGCTGCAAGTTCGGTGCCGTCCGCAAGTGTCGCCGCGGAAAGGAAGCAGGGCAGGCCGTCCATTTCAATGACCATCAGCAAGCCACCCGCATTGAGGCCGGCAAACATCTCACCCATGCTCCGTTCGGGGTCGGCAACCTCGTGGAGTGAGGAGGAGGCCCAGATGAGATCGGCGGCCGCAACCTCGGGCCAGGCCTCATCGAGATCGGCAAGAACTGTTGTCACCTGCCCGGTTAGACCATTCTTGCTAGCAGCCTCAAGCGTCTGGCCCAGCATGTCAGCCGACTTGTCCAGGGCAATGATGTGCGTGTTTTCAAAGCGCTGTGCCAGCGCCACGGCGCCCACTCCCGAGCCCGATCCGGCATCGATGATGACGCCGGGGGTTGGTGTCAGCTCGGCGGCCAGCGCGGTTGCCTGCTCCAAGTAGGTGCCCAGGATCAGGGCGTCCAAAGTCAGCGATTCTGCAAGGCCTGCGCCGTGCGAGTGCCCGTTGTGGTTGTCATGGCCGTGTTGGTGGTGCCCGTGAGTAGTCATGTACTCCACACTAGCCATCCCGTGCGGAAATGGCATAGGCTTTTGCGTATGACGCAAGAACTGGAGATGGACAGTGTTATCCGGCAGCGCATTCGTGGACTGCGGCTGGCCCTTGGCTGGTCGCTGGACAACCTTGCGGCCCGCTGCGGCCTCAGCCCCTCAACGCTGAGCCGCATTGAAACCGGTCACCGCAGAATTGCGCTGGACCAACTGGTGCCAATCGCCCGGGCGCTGGGCACCACGCTGGATGCGCTGGTTGAATCCGGCAGCGATGAGGATGTGGTGATCCGTCCCCAAGCGGGGCATTCCCAGGGTCTCACTGCGTGGATCCTGTCAAGCGAAGACGGCCTGCACGGCAAGACCGTGGCGAAAATGCGCATCACCTCGGAACGGCCCAACGGGGTCGAACAGCGCAGTATTCATGCCGGCCGGGATTGGTTCACTGTGCTCTCCGGGATTGCCAAGCTGGAGCTGGGGGAGCGGACCATCCTTGTCCACCCGGGCGAGGTTGCCGAGTTCTCCACCATGGTCCCGCACTTCATCGGTGCCCACGAAGGTCCCGTGGAAATCCTCACCATTTTCAACCACGACGGCGGGCGGGCCCACCTTCACGCAGGGGATCACGCCGTCGGCCAGGCAGCGCACTGACATTATGTTCCATTGAGGGTGAACCACTCCTGATTAGGCTTGATCACCCTGCCGGGTGGACTAGTTCTGCATGAACATATTGACCACGTAGAACGCAAAGCTCACGACTCCCACCGCAATGCCGGCGATGGCCAGCCCGCGGCCGCGCACCACCCCGGCGCGAATCTCACCGAGTGCCCGCACGCATAAAAACACAGCAGCAACAGCTATGAAGCCGAAAATGGCCATGCTGATGCAGGCCACAACAAAGCCGGCGATGGCTTGCTTGCTGAACGCCGGGCGCAGCGGCTGTTTGACCCCTCCGTTGCTCACGGGTGAACTGGAGGGTTTTTGCTGGCTCATGTTTTCGCCTTTCGGGCGGGATGGCGGCGTCTTCAGTCAATTCTGTTGCAGAACACCGGAAAATGTTCGCTAGACACGAACCCTTTTGTAAATATGATCTGTTTGAAATATGATCTGAAAAACAACACATTCTGAATGCTTTGGAGACAGTCATGGAAATTGGCGCATATAGTTTTGGCGACACCCCGCTCAACGCGGACGGAACGTCTCGCACAACGTCCGAGGCGATCAAGAACCTGTTTGACGCGATTGTCCATGCCGACAACGCCGGACTGGACTACTTTGGTGTGGGGGAGCACCACACTGTGACCATGCCGGCGTCGTCACCCGGGGCCATGCTGGCGGCCGCCGCGGCAGCGACCAACAACATCAAGCTGGGCAGTGCCGCCAGCATCATCAGCACCGACGATCCCGTCCGCGTCTTCCAACAGTTCGCCACCGCCGATGCCATCTCCGGAGGCGGCCGCATTGAAATCACCGCCGGCCGCGGCTCCTCCGTGGAGACCTTCCCGCTCTTTGGCTTCGATCTGCGTGACTACGACCAGCTGTACTCCGAGAAGCTCAATCTGCTGATGACCATCAACAACTCCGGCGATGAAAATGTCACCTGGGAGGGCACCGTCCGGCCCAACATTGGCAACCTGGCCGTGGTGCCGCGCCCCGTTCAAGGGAAACTGCCCCTGTGGATAGCCACTGGCGGCAGCCCGGCGTCGTCCGCCCGAGCAGGAAGCCTGGGTCTCCCCATCTCCTACGGCATCATTGGCGGGGCGCCGCACCGCTTTGCACCGTTGGCCGAGCTCTACAGGAAGTCAGCGGAACAGGCAGGACACACTGGGGATGACATCAAGGTCTCTGTGGCCGCACTGGGTTTGGTGGCACCCACCAAGAAGGAAGCGCTGGATCGTTTCTACCAGGGCTGGCACAACCTGAACGTTGAAATGGGCCGCCTGCGCGGCTGGCCCGCCCCGGACAAGAGCGCCTACCTGGCCCAGGCGGAAGCACCCGGGGCCTACTATGTTGGCGATCCGGACGAGGTTGCCCGGCGCATTGTTCATCTGCACGGCTACATGGGGCACATGCGCCACTTCCTGCAGACAGACATCGGCGGCCTACCCCACGAGCACCTGCTGGAATCCATCACGCTGCTGGCCACAGAGGTCAAGCCCCGCGTGGAGCGACTGCTGGCCAAAAAATAGGTCCTTGGAGTGGTTCGACGGCGCATCGGGCCCCGTCGGCGCCCCACAGGGCCGGAAGGATGGCCGTTTGCTCTAGTGGCATTGCCCCGGCGGGTGCATGATGGAAGGAGGTAAACGTCAACCAGAACATCCCTGGACCTGTTTGCCTGCCGGCCTGATGACCGGGAACGGACTAAGGAATTGATGGGTCATGGACATGATGGGTTTGGCTGTGGCAATTGGCGTCATTGTTGTTGTGACGGTGATCTTGGGCTTCATTGCCACACATGGGAACAACAAGAAGCACTTTGGCTGAAGCGGACTTATTGATCAGTAGGATCCATGAGTACGCCGGCAAAGTCGATGCCACCTGCGGCAGCAGCGCCGCTGTGTCCTCGATAGGGGTGGAAACCCAAATTCCGCTACGTTCGAAGTAGCGAGGTTGTGGTGCTTCCAGTCAATTCTGAGGTGTCTATCATTCTCGTTTCCCTCAGATATGCAATCGATTTCCGGTAACCATGAGTGGCTGAGTACGGCGACCCAACACGTGGGGCTGGTTGGGTCCTACATCATTGGTAGTCGCCCTGAACGTAAAGCTTCGCTTCAGCCCGCCGGCGGTTCACCAGCCCCGGCAATCCGTGATTGGTCCACAGCGCCATTTGGGCGGGTACCAGTTTGTGCTGGCCCAAGTTCACCTTTTTAAGTAGGGTCGAATCTGCGAATGCCTGAGGTCCAACGTTAAACGCAAAGCTCACCAGAGCATCAAACTTATGTTGCGTCAATGGCACGACCACTTCGGCATTGACGCTCCTGACCGCTTTGCTAGCGTCACGGTTGAGGAGGTCCAGCCCTTCCTTGTTGGTAATCCCGTCAAGAAAAATCGGCGGCTCGGATCCATTGCAGCGGCCCAGATGCACCAAATGTCCGTAACCGATGGTGCAGTGGCCTGCGGCGTCGTTGTACAGTCTGCCCCGATATCCCTCCCAGCGTGCAATGAACGCCAAACCAGCCGAGCTGAGCGCGCCATTGGCCATGGCTAAATCGCAAAGTGAACGTGATTGGTGTGGCGACCCCATGCTGAACCCCAAAACGAGGCGGGAACAACTATGCCGTTGTCCACGGAACCGCCCGGGTTGTGGATGAGCTCGGCGAGTTCATCCAGATGGGTTCTCAGCGCCCACGCGACGAATCGCTGCATGTTGGCTTCGGATCCGCTAATGTCCGCGGCCCTGTGGCGGTAGTGGAACGAGCCTTGAGTGTGGACAGCGGTCACCGGACCCCAGCGTTTCGGGGCACCGGGTGCGTCACACTCGCGAACCACCAGCTTAAAATGAGTCTCAGCAAAGGAACACGATCTCACTAGCAGTGAAGCCTGAGAGAAATCTTCCGCAACCATCAGAATTGCCTCATCTGCTGAATTGAAAAACGGTTCCACCAGTCCGCTGTCTTTTCATCTGCTGTACGCCCCAGCCCAAACGGGACGCTCTTTCCACATTTTGCGCAAAACACGGCGTCGGTGCCCACACGGTGGCCCTCGGGGCACATCATTCCACCAATGACGGCAATCCAGGATGCTGCAGCAGGAATTGCAGGCGGATTAGTCACCGCAGGAAGCTGGCTCGCCACGTCGTTCCAAATCTGTCGCGCCTCGTGCCACAAGGGATCTGCAAGTTGTTCCGCTGTGGGGTTCATGGTGACCTGCGGCATGGGTTTGAATGGATGGCGAGAATTCCATTCGCGGCTCAGCCTTTCTGCGAAAGTATCAGCATCCTCCGATGGAAAAAATTTCATTGGAACCTCCCGGTGAATCGAAATCAATGAAATGCAACCAATATCGTGATCGTAGACCCAAAAAGTCCTCAAAGGTAGCCTCAAAATGAATTCCATCAGCGCACCGTCTTGCTGATTTGCTCGAGGATTCAAAAGGCCCCGAGTGGCGCCCCAGGGTGTCCTAACTCATAGGCTGGTCCACATGGTGGATGGGTCTTGCGGATTGCCCATAGAATTGCTGCGTGTTAGATCTCCAGCCCGTTACAGTTTCCATTGCCCGCACGGTTCAGCCCGGGTACCACCGCCAATTTGCCGCATGGGCGCACGCCGGACAAGAGTTGGCGCGCGAGTGGCCCGGCTACCTGGGCTCCGGCTGGGTGCGGACGGGGCCGGACTCGGATGAATGGCATGTCATGTACCGGTTCTCCGATGTGGCCTCGCTGCGCGCCTGGGATGATTCGCACGAGCGCAGCTGGTGGATTGACAGCGCTGGCGGGCTGATGGAAATTACCCGTGTGGAGCACCGCACTGGCATTGAGGGATGGTTCGATCAGCCGGGCGACGTGTCGATCAGCGTGCCGGAAACCGTTGTGCCCCCGCGGTGGAAGCAGGCCGTGAGCATCTTCCTGCCGTTCTTCCCCCTGAGCCTGCTGTCCAACTTCCTGCTGCACCCGATCACCGGACACTGGCCACTACCGTTTGCCGTGCTCCTGAATGTCTGCCTCTTGACGCCCATCATGACGTATCTCCTGCTGCCCCTGAGCACGCGCCTGCTGAAGCCGTGGCTGCACGCACCTCGAAAGGTTCGTGAAGCCCGCTAAGGGGACCTTACTGATGCGCCGGCGCTGGGCCAGTAACGCTCCAGTAACGCACGGCGCTGTGAAATAGGAGTGCGGGACCGAAGTCTGCCTGCGGGATTTATCGATTCCATGACTGTTTGTTCAATTCTTCACAGATAAGGAACACGCTATGAACCGGGAATACTTCGCACGGGGGCAGCGGAAAACGGTAGATCGCATTGAGAACGTCGTCGCGATCAAGGTCGCCGCCACGGAGCGCGGATTCAATGCAACCGAAGCCGAGAGTTTCGGGACTGAGGCCGCTGCGGGGCAGCTGGGACTGCCAGAAGACAGTATGGCGGCTTTCGGCGCCGCGCACTGGGTGTTTGTGGAGCCGTCCGCGGACACGTCCCGATCCCTCGCGGCGTTGGATGATTTTGCTGAGGCGGACGACGCCGGCACCCTAGTCAAGCGGGAAAACGGGCGTTTCGCGATCGTCACCAAGCGCCTGACAGTCCAGCTGGCCGAGGACTACTCCGGGGAAGACGCCGAAGCAATTTTGGCTGAACGCGGCTTGACACTGCTGACGCGGCTGACATTTGCCCCGAATCTCTTTGAGGTGGACACCACGGTCCACGACGACGCGCTGGAAGCCTCTGTTGACCTGCATGAGGATCCACGGTTCACCCTGGCGGAGCCCAGTTTCGTCGAGCATGTGCCGCCGCGCGCCATACCGACTGACCCGCGTTTCGGTGAGCAGTGGCAATGGCGCAATACTGGCCAGGGCGGCGGCACACCGGGGGCAGATGTGCACGCGGAAGAGGCCTGGGACCAGACTTTCGGAGCAGGTATCAGGGTCGCCATCATCGACAATGGCTTCAACACCGCGCACGAAGACCTCCAGAGCGCCATCGTGGGCGCCTCGGGTGCGTTCAGGACCGCAGGTGCGGGCCCGCCAACCTTCATGCAGGGTGCGGCGGCAATTCCGGCAGGTGACCATGGCACGTTCTGCGCTGGCATGGTCGGTGCCCGCCACAACAACGGCCGGGGCGGTTGCGGCGCGGCTCCGGAGTGTGAGCTCATGCTGGTGGCCTGCCTCGGTGACCAAGTGGGAACTCAGACAACCCTGGCCCGGGCCGTCGCCTATGCCGCGGATCCATCCCGGGAAGTGGCTGGTGCGGATCCGGCCACCGGTGCCGACATTTTGGTCTCGAGCCTTGGCCCCAACGGGGCCGCCTGGGACCTCACTGTTGTCTTGGAGCTTGCCCTCGAATTCGCCGCCGCGAACGGTCGCGGCGGGCGCGGTCTGGCCATCTTCTGGGCAGCCAGCAACGGCAACAACGTCGATGTCATGCAGGACGAGGTGGTCTCCCACGCCGACGTTATTGCTGTGGTCCGGTCCACCAGAATGGATCTGGAAGACAACGCCGCACGCGGACCCGAGGTTGAATTGATCGCACCAGGGGTTGCCGTGGTGAGCACCACAGGTGCCGGTGGCTACGGCCCCAGCACTGGCACCAGTTTTGCAGCCCCCTGCGCGGCTGGCTGCGCTGCCCTTGCGCTGTCCATGAACCCCGATCTGACCCGTGACCAGTTGCGTGCCATCATGCGCGACTCCGCGGACAAGATCGGCGGGGTGGCCTATGACGCCAACGGCCACAATGACGACTACGGATTTGGCAGGGTCAACGCCGCCGCGGCAGTCCAACTGGCGGTTGGCTCGGTGTCCCATGTGAGGGGCAAGGACATTGCCTTGGTGCGCCAGACTCCTGGCTGGGCCAGCATCCCTGTCGCTTTCTCCAACGGCTCTGGTGGTTGGGACATCACCAACGGTGCAGCCCCCACGTTTATTGGGAACTGGGCGAATACTCCTGGGGTGCGCATCGTGACGGGTGACTTCAACGGCAACGGACTCACCGATGTAGCCCTGGTGCGCCAGGCACCGGGCTGGGCCAGCATCCCTGTCGCATTCTCCAACGGTTCCGGTGGTTGGGACATCACCAACGGGGCAGCCCCCACTTTTATTGGGAACTGGGCCAACACCCCGGGTGTGCGCATCGTGACCGGTGACTGCAACGGCAACGGACTCACCGACATCGCCCTGGTCCGCCAAACACCGGGCTGGGCCAGCATCCCTGTCGCATTCTCCAACGGTTCCGGTGGTTGGGACATCACCAACGGGGCAGCCCCCACTTTTATTGGGAACTGGGCGAATACTCCTGGGGTCCGCATCGTGACAGGCGACTTCAACGGCAACGGACTCACCGACATTGCCCTGGTCCGCCAAACACCGGGCTGGGCCAGCATCCCTGTCGCATTCGCCAACGGCTCCGGTGGTTGGGACATCACCAACGGGGCAGCAGCCACGTTCATTGGGAACTGGGCGAATACTCCTGGGGTGCGCATCGTGACAGGTGACTTCAACGGCAACGGACTCACCGACATTGCCCTGGTCCGCCAAACCCCGGGCTGGGCGAGCATCCCGATTGCCTTTGCGAACGGCTCTGGTGGTTGGGACATCACCAACGGGGCAGCAGCCACCTTCATTGGGAACTGGGCCAACACCCCGGGTGTGCGCATCGTGGCCGGTGACTTCAATGACAACGGGCTCACCGACATAGCCCTGGTCCGCCAAACCCCCGGCTGGGCCAGCATCCCTGTCGCATTCGCCAACGGCTCTGGTGGTTGGGACATCACCAACGGTGCAGCCGCCACGTTCATCGGAAACTGGGCCAACACCCCCGGGGTAAGACTCACCAACGGAGACTACCGCTAGCCAAGGGCCCGCCGTCGAGTTTCACTGGCACGGGAACAGTCAGCAAGGGAGCATCGATATGAGTGAAGATCCCATCATCCACTTTGAAATTCGTGCGGCCACGCTGGCGGAGATCAAGGAGTTCACCGATGAGATCCAACCGGATCTGGGATGCCGCGCGATCGCCCGGCGGGCGGAGGGCGGATTCGTCATTGATGCCTATCTGCCCGAATCCCGGCTGCAGTCATCGCGGGACGTACGCAGTGCGGCAAACGTTTCCTTGCACGTCCTGGAGAATTCGTCCGAGGTGGGCCGGGCGCGGCAGCAGGAGGTAGGCAGCGGCAACCGGTACGCGGCCAGGGGTGAGGTCCCTCGGGGTCTTGGGCGGAAAGAGTAGCGGCCATGCCATACCTGAATGTTGACGAGATAGAGTCCGCGCTGGAAAACCTGGCAGCCGCCTATCCGGACTTGACCACCCTCATGACGGCGCCGAACACCACTCACGAAGGGCGAACCAGCCACATCCTGCGGCTCGGTGCTGGCGACCCGTCCGCGGACGGAGTCCTCATTCTGGGCGGCATGCATGCCCGGGAGTGGGTTCCGCCGGATGCCCTGATTTCTTTCAGTGCCGACCTCTTGGAGGCCCATGAGACCGGCACCGGATTGGGCTACGGCGGGGCCGCCTTCTCGGCCGCTGACGTGAGCAGCATCCTTGAATCGGTGAACATTTTCATCTTTGCCTGCGTGAACCCGGACGGGCGGCGTTTCAGCCAAACCAGTCAGGCGTTGTGGCGCAAGAATCGGCGCCCCGGCAGCGGTGGCGGCAACTGTCTCGGCGTGGATATCAACCGCAATTTCGATTTCCTCTGGGACCATCTGGCAAAGTTCGCGCCGGACTCCGGCGTCAGCGCCTCGGACAACCCCTGTGATGCCAACGTGTACCGCGGACCCGCCGCCGGATCAGAACCTGAAACCCGCAATGTCGTGTGGATGCTGGACGACACACCCCAGATCCGCTGGCACATGGATGTGCACAGTGCGGTGCCTGTCATCCTGCACAGCTGGGGGAGCGATCAGAACCAAAGCACCCAACCAACCCAGACATTCCTCAACACTGCTTTCGACGCCGTACGGGGCCGAATCAACGACACCGCCTATGGGGAGTTCATCCCAGCCGAGGATCTGGACCTGGTCTCCTCCGCGAGTGCGCGCATGAACGATGCGGTAAAGGCCGTGCGGGGTGACAACTATGGGGTGGAACAGGCGTTTGGCTTGTATCCAACATCCGGCGCGAGCGACGACTATGCCTTTGCCCGTCACTTTGCTGACCCTTCCCGGCCCAAGGTGTACGGCTTCACTGTGGAATGCGGGCACAGCTTCCAGCCGAGCTGGACGGAGGCAGAGGAAGTGATCAAGGAAGTTTCGGCCGGACTCATCGCCTTGTGCCTAGAAGCTGCCGAGCTGGCGGGTGGCTCGGTGTCGCATGTGAGGGGCAAGGACATTGCCTTGGTGCGCCAGACTCCTGGCTGGGCCAGCATCCCGATTGCCTTTGCCAACGGCTCTGGTGGTTGGGACATCACCAACGGGGCAGCCCCCACTTTTATTGGGAACTGGGCCAACACCCCGGGTGTGCGCATCGTGACAGGCGACTTCAATGACAACGGGCTCACCGACATTGCCCTGGTCCGCCAAACCCCCGGCTGGGCCAGCATCCCGATTGCCTTTGCGAACGGTTCGGGCGGTTGGGACATCACCAACGGGGCTGCCCCCACTTTTATTGGGAACTGGGCCAACACCCCGGGTGTGCGGATCGTGACAGGCGACTTCAACGGCAACGGACTCACCGACATTGCCTTGGTCCGCCAAACCCCGGGCTGGGCCAGCATCCCTGTCGCTTCTTCGAATGGCTCCGGTGGCTGGGACATCACCAACGGGGCAGCAGCCACCTTCATTGGAAACTGGGCCAACACCCCTGGGGTGCGCATCGTGACAGGTGACTTCAACGGCAACGGGCTCACCGACATAGCCCTGGTCCGCCAAACCCCCGGCTGGGCCAGCATCCCTGTCGCTTCTTCCAACGGTTCGGGCGGTTGGGACATCACCAACGGGGCAGCCCCCACGTTCATCGGGAACTGGGCCAACACCCCCGGGGTAAGACTCACCAACGGAGACTACCGCTAGCAGCGACCCGTCTGGTCACCAGGAACAGTTGCTCAGCTTTGCAGCAGCTCCCGCAGGCCGTGAATGAGCCACGGATTCCACCACGTCCAGTCGTGCCCGCCCGTGACTGCGCTCAAGCTGATGTCCGCCCCCAGCGGCGCCAATTGGTTGAACAGCTCCTGCGACGTTTGGTGAATGTCGCTCTCGTAGATGCCCGCCTGAAGGCGCAGCACCACGCGGTCCAGCACTTTCTCCAGTGGTTGGGAAAGGTCGTAGCGCCACAGCGACGGGGACTGCGCCAGTGCCACCCCCACCAGTTGTGGGTACCTGGCCACCTGCCACAATGAAGCCAGTCCGCCGTAGCTGGCCCCGGACACAATGGTGCCGGCGGCATCGCCGCGTACGGGCAGTCGCTCACGCAACACCGGCAGCAAGTCATTCGCCACAAAATCCACGGTTCCGGTGGGGCCGCTGAGCTCATCGGATCTGGTCTCCGAATCCAGGGAATCGATCATGGCTACATGCAGGGCCGGGACGATGCTGGAGCGAATGGCCGCATCAAGGGTGTCCTTGAGATTGAGGTACTTCGCCCACACCTGACCGTCATGCAGGAGCAAGAGAGGTGTGTCGCCGTCGCGCGTCCCCACTGGAGGGGAGTAGACCCACACCGTGCGCAGGCGCCCGGACAGGGAGTCTCTGAGAGTAAGCCCCTCCAGACCGGCTGAGGAACGTGTGCCAGCAGCATCGGCTCGCTGGCTCCCGCCCATGGCAGGGCTCCCGGCTGATCGGTTTGTCACGGCAGGGGCCAGCCATGGGGCCGCTGGTGCCCCGGGCAACCGGAGCACCGAAAGCGCCCCGCCGTTCATGCCGGCACCCAGCAGGGGGTTCAGCGGGTCCGGTGCGCCGGCGTCGGCAGCCATGCGGATGGTCCGCCGGTCTGTACTGGCCTGCCACGGCGCCGTCCCTGCCCCTTGGTGCGTGGTGATCCTGTATCCGCACTCCCAGTCAGCCGGCATGAGCAATGTCAGCGCCCACAGTCCGGACGCATCCACTTTCTCAAACTCGCTCGCACCCACATTTCTATGGTTGACCAGGGCATTGGCTGACAGGACCACAGCCGTGGCTTCGGGGGAGCGATGCAGGAACGTCACGGCCCTCTTTACGGGGTTGCCGTCGGGGGAAGGGCCCACCAGCGGCAAGCCACCGGGAATGCCTAGCAGATTCGACTTCGCTGTGGCGTCCAGTGCGGCCCAGTGAGCGGCGAAATGGCCCCGCAAAACCGTCACGACGGGAGCGGGGCTGGCCACCGGGTCCTTGGCGGCTGGGAAATCCTGCGCCAGGGAGCTGCCGCGAGCCCCGCTCATGCCGTCACCTCAACCGCGTCGTGCCGCACGATGCTGAGTGATTCTGTCTCACCCTCAGGTTCCAGGGGCACCACCAGGGGGCCGCCCGTGGCCGGATCCTCGATGACAACCGACTCAATGCCGTAGACCTCGCGCATGATTTCGGGTGTGGCAATTTCGCGAGGCGGTCCTTGGGCCACAATTTTTCCGTCCTTCATGGCAATCACATGGTCGGCGAACCTGAACGCCAAGGCCAGGTCATGCAAGACCGTCACCAGGGTGTAGTCCCCGGTGCGGTGCAGCCTGCTGCACAGCCGCAGCACGTCCAGCTGGTGGGCTATGTCCAAGAACGTTGTGGGCTCATCCAGCAACAAAATGGGGGTGTCTTGGGCCAGCGCCAGTGCCAGCCAAACCCGTTGGCGCTGCCCGCCGGACAGTTCGCCAACCGCCCGCTCCGCCAGATCCGTGACACCCGTAGCCGCCATGGCGTCGGCAACCTTGGCCTTGTCGTCCTCGGACCACTGGCGCAACAGGCCCTGATGCGGGAACCTGCCCCGTGCCACCAGATCGGCAACCGTGATGCCGTCCGGGGCGGACGACTGCTGGGGGAGGAGGGCCAAGCGGCGGGCCACATCGCGAGTTTTGTAGCCATGAATGTCCCGGCCGGCCAGGAAGACCTCGCCGGCCGTTGGCTTCAGGAGCCGGGACAGGGCACGCAATAGGGTGGACTTGCCGCACGCGTTGGGCCCGATGATGGCGGTGAAAGATCCGGGCGGGATCACCACGTCCAGGGCCACGGAGATTTGGCGCCCGTCATAGCCAAGGCTGAGGCCCCGACCTGACAGGACATCACCGCTTGCCGGGGCCGGTGCAGTGGTTGGTGTCTTCACGAGGATTCTCCTTTTCAGAGAAGTTTCAGTGGTTGAGAGGATTAGATTTGTTTACTGCGGGTGACCAGCCAGAGCAGGTAGCAGCCGCCCACCAGACCCGTCATCAGGCCGATCGGGACGTGCGCCTGCAACGGCAGACGCTGGGTGAGCAGATCGCAGGCCACCAGCAGGGCAGCCCCCATCAGGGCGCCGGTGCCCATGGGGACGTGCACGGAACGGGTCAGGCGGGCAGCAAGTTGTGGTGCCGCCAACGCTACGAAGGCTATGGGCCCCACTGCCGCCGTTGCCACTGCTGTCAGTCCGACGGCGGCCGCCATGGAAGTCAGCCGGCTCGCCTCGACCCGCACGCCCAAGGCGCGAGCCACGTCGTCGCCCATCTCCAAAAGGCCCAGACTGCGGCCCTGGATCAGCAGGACCGGCAGCAAGAACGCGACGGCCAGCATGACGGGGATGGCGTGGTCCCAGCTTCGCCCGGCCAAAGACCCGGAGAGCCACATTTGGGCTTGGGCGGCCAAGTCTTCATCGCCCTTGCTGAGCAGGACAGTGTTCACGGCCGCCAGAAGTGCGCCAACACCAATCCCGACCAGGACCAGACGGTAGCCACCGCTCACACCGCCGCGCACTGATAGCAGATACACCACGGCGGCGGCAAGCAAGCCACCGGCAATGGCGGCTAGGGCTGTGGCAACGGGGCCGGCGTTGAAGAGGATGATTTGGGCCACCGCGCCGGTGGCGGCACCCGTGGTGAAACCGATGATGTCGGGGGAGCCCAGCGCGTTGCGGGAGATGGACTGGAAGGTTGCCCCTGCTGCGCCCAGGCAAAGGCCCACACCAATGGCCGTCACAGTGCGGGGCAGCCGGATACGTTGGATGACCAGGGTGGCCTTGGGGTCATCGGATAATCCAAAGACGGCAGCCATCACCTCGGAAAACGACAAGGAGATGGTGCCCGTCTGCATGGCCACCAGTGCCAGCAGGACCGTGGCGGCGGCTATCGCCAGCCCCACCGACACAGTGCGGTTGCGGGGCAGGCTGCGCATTTGCACCCTGAGCGGGGGTTTGGTGATGCTCACAGCTCCACCAGCTTTCGTCGTCGGGCCAGGGCGATGAACACCGGCGCCCCAATGACAGCGCTCATTACTCCGGCGCTGAGTTCCCCCGGTGCCGCAATGAAGCGTCCCAGAATATCTGCCAGCAGCAGCAGGATGGCGCCAAGGATCATCGAGAAGGGCAGGAGCCTGCTGTGGTTGGGCCCCACCAGCATGCGTGCCATGTGGGGTGCCGCCAGGCCGAGAAACCCGATCGGGCCGGCGGCTGCGGTGGCCGCACCGGCCAGTAACAAGATGGCGCCTGTTCCCAGCAGCCAGGTGGTGCGCATTTTCAGCCCGAGCGCGTTGCCTAGGTCGTTGCCGAGTGAGAGCGAATCCAGGCTCCTGGCCGTGGCGAGCCCCATGATGAGGGCCACTAAGCAGGCTCCCACTACCCACGGGACAACGTCGTAGCCGCGGCCCTGAAGGGACCCGCTGGCCCAATTGACAAAGTTGCGCAAGCGGCGTGAATCACCGGCCAGGATGATGATGCCCGTGAACGAGCCCAGCATGACGCTGAGTCCCGCACCGGCTAAAACCAGCCGAATGGGGTTGTTGCCAGCGTCGTGGGCACGGCCCAGGGCATAGACCACCAAAGATGCCGCCGCTGCCCCGGCAAAACCAAACCACATGTACTGGGCAGGGGACGTTGCGCCGAAGAAGGCAAGCCCCACAGCTACGGCTGCGGCAGCGCCGGCGTTGATGCCCAGGATTCCCGGCTCCGCCAAGGGGTTGCGGGTCAGCGCCTGCATGAGCGCGCCGGCCAAGGCCAAGGCGGCACCTACCGTGATGGCCAGGATGGTGCGGGGGAGTCGCAGCTCAACGACCAACAAGTGGGTGCTTTCAGCGGGATTGAAAGCGGTGATGGCGTTCCAGGTGTCGGCCGGCGCAATGGGGCGGCTGCCGGTGGACAGGCTGAGCAGGCTCAAGAGGAGCAGCAGGAACAGGCATAGGGCCCAGGCCATGGTGGTGACTGGGGCGCGCTTGTGTCGGGATTGAAACACCTCTAGGCGCCGCATCCGGCAGGGGGCATCATGGTGGTTCTCATTTCTTGGGGCTTGTGGGTGCGTAGTTGCGACCGCGGGCGGGTGCAGCGTTGGTAAGCCTAACCTAAGAAGACTGCGGACCTCGCCGCCTTAATGGCAGGAGGCGAACTATTTCCTAGAACCGGCCACGCCTTCGAAAAGTGAGATGTTTCACATTCTGGGAGTTTCAGTGACGTATTTTGGACTTGTGTCACCCCCGGAGCCCTGTTGTTGGGGTGGTCATGAAAGTGACCGCCGAGCGCGAATGGTCCGCAAGAACCGCCAAATTGCGGGACATTCAAGGGCCGGGAAGGTGGTAATTGGAGCTGACGCACGCAGTAGCTGCACTATCGCTTGTTGTTTGCGCCTGTCAAGCATCAAAAAAGAAATAACGTCAGGAAAATATGACTTAAAGAACTTAGGTAAGGCTATGCTCGCTTCTGTTCACTTGCCCGAAAGTAACGGGTGCCGACAGAAATCAGCGAGGCCAAGACCATGGAGTCCCCAAAAGTAGTGCTCGTGACAGGAGCAGCAAGCGGCATTGGCCGGGCCTGCGCCTGGGCCGTCCACCAGGAGAATCATCCGGCGGATGTGCTGGTGCTGGCTGACCTGGATATGCCGGGATTGGCTGAGCTGGCCAAGGATCTCACGGGCCGGCGCATCATCGCCGTTCCCACGGACGTCAGCGACCCGGTGTCTGTTGACATTCTGTTCTCGCTCATTGCCGAACGCCCCGAACCTCTGGGTGCGGTGATCCATGCGGCAGGCGTGTTGGCCACGGGATCGGCCCTGAGCGCCGGAATTGATGCTTGGCGGCGCACCATGGCCGTCAATGCCGACGGCACGTTCCTGATTGTCACCTCAGCGGCACGGCTACTCATGGACAGCACGGGTGCCAACAGGGCCCTGGTGCTGATAGGTTCCAACGCCGCCGGTGTGCCGCGGGCATCCATGCCCCTGTATTCCGCATCAAAGGCGGCAGCCGCCGCCCTGCTGCGTTGCGTTGGCCTGGAGCTGGCCCCCCATGGTATTCGCGCCAACACGGTGTGCCCGGGTTCCACCAACACCGCCATGCAACGTGACTTTTGGGGTGATGACCAGGTCGCCGGTGAGCAGTCAGTGCTCACCGGCGACCTGGCCCAATTCCGTGTTGGCATCCCCCTGGGCCGAATGGCCCAACCCGAAGACATTGCCAACGCAGCAGTTTTTCTCCTCTCGGAGCAGGCCCGGCACATCACCATGCAGGACATCTACGTTGACGGCGGCGCAACGCTGCGTGCGTGAACGTCGCGAAATTTTCAAGGAAAGGCATCTCATGACTTTGCAAGAAGCAGACTATTCAATCCCAGCCTCCGAGTGGCTGCGCGACCCGCTGGCCGAATACAGGCAAGGGGACTTCCTCATGTCCGGCACCGCCGGAAGCATCCTGGGCCGTGGCGGCAGCCGACTTCGCATGGGCGCCCAGAATAGTCGCCAGGAACTGGCCGAATTCTTTGCAGCCACCGGGCGGCGCTCTGCCATCGCGGGGGTCCTGCCGTTCGCCCCCGGCGGCAGTGGTGAGTTTGTGGTCATGGATTCAACCCTGCGCGGCCCCCGCCTGGCCCCGTCCGGTGAGGGCCGGGCAGCAAATGCAGCGGGTACCGGAAATGACCGCCGCACAGCCATGGCGCCCAATGCCCCGGATCCGCACTACACAGCTGCCGTGGCCAAGGCGTTGACCAAGTTCACAGCTGACGGCCTGCAAAAAGTGGTGTTGGCCCGTTCCCGCAGCACCACCTTGCCGAAGCCCCTGGACATTAATCAGCTGCTGGCCCGGTTAATCAGGCAGAACCCAACAGCCTACGTTTTTGCCGCACCCTTGCCAGAGGGGCGCACCCTGGTGGGTGCCAGTCCGGAACTGTTGATCCGCCGCAACGGCACCATGGCCTTGAGCAACCCGCTGGCCGGCTCCGTTCCCCGCTGTGCTGATCCGGTGCAAGATTTGGCGAACGCCGCCGCGTTGTTGGAGTCCGCCAAGGACTTGCGTGAACACGCCATTGTGGTGGAGATGGTGGCGGAAGTCCTCAACCCCTTGTGTATCAACTTGCAGGTCCCGGCGGCTCCGGAGCTGGTGCGCACCGGTTCAATGTGGCACCTGTCCAGCAAAATTTCCGGACGGCTCAAGGATCCCGAAACCACGTCCCTGGACCTGGCTTTTGCCCTGCACCCCACACCCGCCGTATGCGGCTGGCCAACCCAGATGGCGTGCGATCTGATTGAGGAGCTGGAGGAAAGCAACCGGGGCTTTTATGCCGGCGCCGTGGGCTGGATGGATGCCGCCGGGGATGGCGAATGGGCAGTGAGCATTCGCTGTGCCGACGTCTCCAATGATGATTTGCGTGTGCACGCGGGGGCCGGCATTGTCCCCGGCAGTGATCCGGAATTGGAACTTGCCGAGACCGAGGCCAAGTTCCGCACCATTCTGGCCGGTCTGGGCGTGACCCAGCCGTGAGAACGCCGGGAACCGTCGCGTGGCCGCAAACGAATGCCGATGACTACCGCCAGCGCGGCTATTGGACCGGCGAGCGCCTGGACACCATCGCTGCCGCCCATGCCGTGGGGCGTCCTGATGCCATTGCGCTGGTGGATGTCGCCGAGCGTGTCAGCTATGGCGAGTTGGAGCGCCGAGTTGCCGAGCTGGCCGCGGGTTTTGCGGCGCAGGGGATTCGCCCACGCGACAGGGTACTTCTGCAGCTGCCCAACCGTGTCTCCTTTGTGGTGACTGCCCTGGCTCTCATGCGGGCAGGAGCTATCCCCGTCTACCTGCTGCCGGCCCACAGGATCAGCGAACTCTCCGCCATTGCCGCGCAGGCGGATCCCGTGGCCTACATTGGCCCGGCCGTTCATGACGGCTTTGATTTCAGAGACATGGCCGCAGTTCTGGCCCAGGGCATTCCCGGGGGCCTGATGGTGATGATCGACGGCGCCCCGCGCACCTCCCAGCTGGAGCTGGCCCAAGTGATGCGGCTCGGTGCCGTGAGCCCCCGCGCTGCCCCGGAGGTGGACACTTCCGAGCTGGCATTCCTGCAGCTGTCCGGTGGCACCACGGGCACGCCCAAGCTCATACCGCGCAGTCATGACGATTACCTCTACTCGGTACGCCAAAGTGTTGAAGTGTGCCGATACAACAGTGCCACCGTGCTGCTGCTGGTGTTGCCGGCTGCGCACAATTTCCCCATGAGTTCACCGGGGTTCCTGGGCGCGCTGATGGCCGGTGGGCGGGTGGTGCTGGCGGCCCACGGTGCTCCCGAGCTTGCCTTTGCCCTCATTGAGCAGGAAAGAGTGACGCACGTGCCGCTGGTTCCTCCCCTGGCGCTGGCGTGGACGCGTGCGGCCCAGAACAGCACAGCCAATTTGAGCAGTTTGGACACCATTGCCGTGGGTGGCGCCAAGTTCCTGCCGGGTGCCGCCGTCGAGCTTCAAAAGGTTCTGGGGGTGCGTCTGCAGCAGGTCTTTGGCATGGCGGAGGGCCTTGTCTGCTACACCCGGGCCGATGACGACGCGTTCACTGTGGCAGAAACCCAGGGGCGCCCCATGAGTGCCGATGATGAGGTGCTGATTCTTGACGACTCAGGCAACCCCGTGGCACCGGGCGAGCCCGGGCATCTGCTGACCCGTGGCCCGTACACCATCCGCGGCTACTACAAGGCTCCCGAACACAACAGCACGGCATTCACCCCCGATGGCTACTACCGCACGGGCGACATTGCCCGCCAACTTCCCAGCGGACACCTGGTGGTGGAGGGGCGCAGCAAGGACCAGATCAACCGGGGCGGGGAGAAGATCTCCGCCGAAGAGGTCGAGGACCACCTGCTGGCGCACCCCAACGTTTTCGATGCAGCCGTAGTGGCCGTCCCGGACAAGTTCCTGGGCGAAATCTCCTGCGCCGTCATCGTGGCCGACGGACCACCACCCTCACGGGCTGATGTTCATGCGTTCATTCGCGGCCGGGGAGTGGCCGCCCACAAAATACCTGACCGGGTCCACGTTGTGGCGGCGTTCCCCGTGACAGGTGTGGGCAAGAACAGCCGGGCAGAGCTGCGACGCACCCTCAAAGATCAGCTCACCCCAAGCGCCTAACACCCCCCCCAACAAAGGATTTCTCATGCACAACGAACTTCCCCCGAGTATTGCTTACACCATGCCCACCGCCGGGCAGCTGCCCCAACCAGCTGTGCCGTGGGTTTCTGACCCCAGCCGGTCTGCCCTGTTGGTCCATGACATGCAAAAGCACTTCCTGCGTCCGTTCGGCGCAGGCCAGGAGCCAGCCACCACCTTGGTGGCCAACGTTGCCACGCTCATCACGTTGGCCCGGAAACTCTCCATACCCGTGTACTACACCGCACAGCCCGCCCACCAGCAGCCCGCGGACAGGGCCCTGTTGAATGACTTTTGGGGTCCCGGGATCGGGGCCAATGAAGACGGCGCCCGCATCATTGACGAGCTGGCACCGCAGCCCGGGGACACGGTGCTGACCAAGTGGCGCTATTCGGCCTTCCAGCGCTCCGACCTGGCCGAGACCCTGCGGGCAACTGGCCGGGACCAACTGATCATCACAGGCGTCTACGCCCACATTGGCTGCCAGGTTTCAGCTGCCGACGCCTTTATGAATGACTTCCAGGCGTTCCTGGTGTCCGACGCCGTTGCCGACTTTAGCGCCGACCACCACGCCCAGGCGCTGGCCTGGGTGGCTGGACGCTGTGGTGTTGTCACGCCAACGGAGTCCCTGGTTGCCACTTGGGCCCAGAGGCAGGCGCTGGCTGCGAGCGCCGTCGTCAACGTCAGAGAGCGAGTGAGGGCATACGTTGCCGAGCTCATGTATGTGGACGCAGCCAGCATTGGCGACCATGACGACCTGATGGAGTTGGGCCTGGACTCCATCAGAATCATGGATCTGGTGGAAACCCTGCGCGCGGATGGTTTGGCAGCTTCCTTTGAGGTGCTGGCCGGCGCAGCCACTGTGCACGAATGGGCCAAGGCTCTGGAACCGGCCACATCAGAACTGACCACAGTGGGGGTCAACGCATGAGCGCGCCCAGCAATCCCTTTGACCACGAAGAGGGCGTGTTCCTGGTGCTGAGCAATCTGGAGCAGCAACAAAGCCTGTGGCCGGAGTTCGTGCCCGTGCCCATGGGGTGGCACATCATTTTTGGGCCGGATTCACGCACCTCCTGCACCGAGTACATCGAGCGGCAGTGGAGCGACCTGCGGCCGTTGAGCCTGCGCGAGCACGCCCGCTCCAGCGCGTCCTAGCCCACTCTTTACCGACAGGAACTTCCATGCCGTCATCGCCCACCCTTGCCCAGCACCAGCAACCACTGGATGCCCCCACCCTGCTGCCCCTGGCTGGTGCTCAACCGGGCATTTGGTATGCCCATCAGCTAGAGGGGGAGCAGAGTAATAGTTACAACGTTGCCCGTTATGCCCAGATCGACGGCGAGCTGGACTCCGCGGCGCTGGCCGAGGCCGTACACCGAGGCCTGCAGTCGGCGGACACCTTGGCTTTCCGCTTCGGTGAAGTAGCGGGAGCACCAATGCAATGGCAAGAGCACAACAACCCTGAGGTCCTGGAAGTCATTGACCTGCGCTCCAACGGTCCCGACGGAGAGGCTGCCGCCCATGAGCTGATGGGCGCAGACCTTGGTACGGCAGTATCGCTGACCGGGGCGGATGCCCTGTACCGGCAATTGCTGCTGCGGGTGGGGGAGAGCCGTTGGTTCTGGTACCAGCGCTACCACCACATCCTGGTGGATGGTTACAGCTTCAGCGCCATCACCCGGCACATCGGTGCCCACTACGCGTCTCTGGTTCAAGGCACACCCGAACCGGCACCTGCCTTCACTTCCTTTGCGGAGGTGTGTGCGGCAGAGGCCAGCTACCGGGGCTCCGACGCCGAGGAGGCGGATGCTGCTTTCTGGCGCGATTACTGCGCAGAGCTGCCAACGGCGTTGACCTTGGCAGTCCCCGAATCACTGACCGCAGCGCAAGGGCAAGCCCGGCGCAGCGAAATCAGCCTAGATGCTGCCCTCACTGCCAGGCTTTCGCGCATCGCCGCTGCTCACAGGGTCAGCTGGGCCGATGTACTGACCACAGCCATTGCCACTTACCTGGCGCGGATGGGCAATGCCTCCGAGGTAGTGCTGGGCATTCCGTTCATGGGGCGCATGGGAACGGCAGCCCTGCGAGCAGCCGGACCCGTCGTTGCCGTGATGCCACTGCGGCTTCACCTCCCACACGATCTGTCCCTGGGCCGGCTGGCCGCAGCAACGGCGGCAGCCATGGGCGCAGTCCGCGGTCACAGCCGCTACGGCGCCGAACAGATTCGCCGCGACGCCGGACTGGTAGGCAGTGACTCTGCCCTCCACGGCCCGGTACTCAATCTCAAGATCTTCGAATACATGTTCGAACTGCCCGGAGTCACGCTTTCCACCCACCACCTGTCCGCAGGACCCGTCGATGACCTGGAATTCGCCGTCTACAAGGAGCACGGCGCCATTGTCGTCGAATTCGAAGCCGCCCCGGCCCGGTACACAGGCGCTGACCTTACACTTCACGGCGAACGCCTGCACGCCTGGATCACGGCGCTCGCAGCCAGCGATGACGTCAACCCCGCAATGGCTGTGCTTCCCTTGACCAGTGAACTCGGCACCATTGCCGGGGAATGGGGCACAGGACCCGACCTGGGCGCCTCAACAGGAACAGTCACCCCCACTGTCATGGAGCGCCTGGACCTACTGGTGTCCCGGCAGGGCCCGGACACGGCCCTTGTGGCAGGCGAGGACTCCCTGAGCTTCGCCGAACTGGGCCAGCGCTCCAACGCATTGGCCAGGCACCTCATCAACCGCGGCGTCGGACCAGGCCAGGTGGTCGCCGTCGCACTCCCACGCTCCATGGACACAGTGGTGAGCATCGCCGCTGTGCTCACCGCGGGCGCCGCCTACCTGCCCCTGGACCTGGACTACCCCGGTGAGCGCCTTGCGTACATGCTCGGGGACGCCGCACCCCAGGTCCTTATCACCACCTGCGAACTCCAATCCACGCTGCCCTTCAACGGACACGTGGTCACCATCGATTCCCCGGCCAACCGGGAAGTCATCTCACGGGAAACCGGCGGCGCCATCCAACAAGCCGAACGGCTGCGCCCCGTCACCCCCGCCGACCTGGCCTACATCATTTACACCTCCGGTTCCACCGGAAAGCCCAAAGGTGTCATGACACCCCACACCGGGCTGTCCAACCTGATCGCCAGCCATGAAGCAGGTGTCTTCGGAGAAACAGTGGAAGCGCTCGCAGGCCGTCGAGTCCGGGCAGCCCACAGCGCGTCATTCTCCTTCGATTCCTCCTGGGAGCAATTGATCTGGATGTATTTGGGCCACCAGCTGCACGTGCTGGACGATGAACAGCGCCGGGACCCGCAGGCCATTGTGGACCTGGTCCGGGCCGATCGCATCGACGCCATCGATGTCACTCCGTCCCTGGGATCGCAGTTGCTCGAATGCGGGTTGCTGGCACCGGGGGAGCACCACCCGGCCCTGATCCTCTTTGGCGGGGAGGCCGCCTCGGCGTCGTTCTGGACTGCCCTGCGCGCCCACAGCAACACCGGCACGCACAGCCACAACTTCTATGGCCCCACCGAATACTCCGTGGACACGCTGGGGGCATCCGTTGCCGATTCCGTCCACCCCGTGGTGGGCCGCCCCATCGGCAACACCCGGGCGTACATCCTCGATGAGCGGCTGCGCCAGGTGCCCGTGGGGGTTGTTGGGGAGCTGTACATTGCCGGGGACGGCCTGGCCCGCGGCTATTTGGGCCGCCCCGGGTTGACGGCCTCACGTTTTGTTGCCGACCCGTTCGGATCCGGCGGGCGCATGTACCGCACAGGGGACTTGGCCCGTTGGCAGCGCGACGGCCAAATCGACTACCTCAGCCGCGTCGATGACCAGGTCAAGGTGCGCGGGCACAGGGTGGAGCTGGGCGAGGTGGAGAACGCCCTGGGCCGCATGCCCAACGTGGTTTCCACCGTGGTCATTGCCGAAGAATTGGGCCACACCAACCGGCTCATTGGCTACTTTGTGCCGGCCGCCGGCAGTGAGCTGGCCGGAGCGGATGCCCCAGAGGCGCAGCTGCGCACACTCCTGGCGGCGTCCCTGCCGGACTACATGGTGCCGGCATTGCTGGTGCGGATCCCTGCGCTGCCGCTGACGGTCAACGGAAAAGTTGACCGCGCAGCACTCCCAGCCCCCATTGCCAGGGCGGCGGGTGGCAGCAGGGACCCGGCCAATGACCTCGAAGCCTTGATGTGCGCGGCCGTGGCCAGTGTGGTGGGCCAGCCGTCCGTGGGACCCGACGAGGACTTCTTTATGCTGGGCGGAGACAGCATCTCCGCCATGGCCGTATGCGGTGCCGCGCGCAGGGCGGGCTACCAGCTGCGCCCCCGCGACGTCTTCACCCAAAGGACGCCCGCCGCCATGGCAACAGCCTTGGTCCCGCTGGAATCACAGCAGCGTCCCACTATGGCGGACGTGGGCGTTGTTGACGCACTGCCCATCCAGCACTGGTTTGCCGAAACTGCCGGCCTGGGCGCCCACTACGCTCAGGGCGTCTGCGTCACGGTTCCTGCGGCGCTCACGGCAGATCTGCTCAGCGCAGCACTGGTGGAGTTGTTCCGCGTCCACCCGGCCCTGCGCGCAAGCATCAGCGGCGGGGAACTGAGCATTCCGGCGCCGGAGGCGATTTCCGACGTCGCAACCCGTACCGTCGCCGACCGCACGGATCAGCCCTTGGCCACCCCGGACACGGAGTTCCCGGCGGCGGCCCTGCGCCTCGATCCGGCCACCGGCGTCATGGTGCAGGCCGTGCTGCTCCTCGGCAGCCAGCCAGAAAACCGGCAGCTGGTCCTCGCCATTCACCACTTGGTGGTCGACGGCGTCTCCTGGCGCACCCTGCTGCCCGACCTTGAGCAGGCTGTCACCATGCTGCTGGCTAACCAGCGCCCCCGGCTCGAGGCTGAACAAACCTCGCTGCGCCAGTGGGGCCGGCAACTCGGTGCGCACAAGGAGTCCCGCCGCTCCGAACTGGACCACTGGTTCCGGCAACTGCAGGGCGGCACGGATCCGTTGGGCCGCGGGTCCCTCGATCCGGCGCTGGACACCCACAACTCTGCTGGGACTGCCCGCATCCTGCTCAGCACCCAGGCCACCACAGCCATCCTGGCGACCCTTCCGGAAGCGTACGCCGCCACGGTTGAGGAAACCCTGCTGGCCGTGACGGCACTGGCAGTAGCCAGCCACTTTGGCCGGCGATCCCTGCAGCTGACCCGGGAATCCCACGGGCGCCACAGCGAGGTTGACGATCTGGAACGCACCGTTGGCTGGCTCACGGATGAACACCCGCTGTTCCTGGACGTGGCCGGCATCGCTGACCGGCTGCTGGACGGCCCGGGGGATTCCGCCTCCCTGCTTCGCGTGGTCAAGCAGGCGGTGCGCTCCACCCCGGCAGACGGCATGGGCTACGGAATTCTGCGCTACCTGGATGCGGCGAATCAACCCGAACTGCGTGCCGCTGCCGCACAGAATCCGCCGGCATTGTTGGTGAACTACCTTGGCCGCTTCCAGCAGGCGGCGGGCCATTTCACCCCCGTCCAACAGGGCACAGTTTTTGTCGACGCATTTGCCGTCAGCCAGGACGGAGCCATGGCCCTGACCCATCCGCTGGAACTCAATGCCTTCCTCGACGGCGAACAGCTCGCCTTGGGGTGGACCTGGGCTGCCCGGCTGCTGCAGACAGCGGATGCGGAAGCCGTGACCGCGTCCATGGAAAGCATCGCCGCAACTTTGGCGGAGTATGCCCGGACCACCCCCGCGCTGGCGGCAGCAACCCTGGTGCCGGCCGATGTTCCCGGCACGGGCCTGAACGCAGCAGCGTTGGCCCGCATTGAAGCTGACCACGGCCCCGCACAGGCAGTGCTGCCGTTGGGCCCCCTCCAGCTTGGCCTGCTGTTCCACGATCAGCTCGGCGCCCAGGGCGGCAACTACAGTTCGGTGACGGTATTGGAGCTGAAAGGGAAGGTTTCCGGCGAACGACTGCGAGCAGCACTGGAACTCATGCTGGACGCACACCCGCAGCTGGGCACCTCCTTCAACCTGGGCGTCGGCGCAGTACCTGTCCAAGTCATACCGCACCCTGCGTTCCGGGCACCCATCGACTTTGCCGAAATCCTCGTTGCCGATCACACCGACCCCGCGGCCGCCACGCGCGAGCTTGAGCGCAAGGAGGCTGCACGTGCCTTTGACGTGGAGCGGGGACCGTTGCTGGCCGCCCGGCTGGTGTGGTGGACCGATGGTTCGGCACGGTTGCTGCTCAGCGCCCACCACCTCCTGATGGACGGCTGGTCCACGCCGCTGATCGTCAAGGCCCTGCTGGAGTGCTACAACACTGGCCGCACCGGCACCTCCAATGCCCTGCAAATGTATGTGGCCGCCGCCAACGCCCGTCGCGTTGTGGAGGCAGACAGGACAGCCTGGTCGCAGGCACTTGAGGGCGCCACACCCGCCCTGCTGGAAGGCACATTGGTGCCTCACGCCGTCATGGGGGAGCCGTTGGAAGCCGCTTCCACGCTGGCTCCTGAGTTGCACGCGGCCCTTGCCGCCACGGCGCTCAAGCACGGGGTGACCCACAATTCCCTCTTTGCCTTGGCCCACGCCCTCATGGTCTCCGAGCTGACGGGCAAGCTCGACGTCGTCTTTGGCACCACAGTCTCCGGGCGCGAGGACGAACAAAGCCACAGCGTCATTGGTCTGTTCACCAACACCGTTCCCGTCCGGGTGCAGCTCAACCCATCGCTGGCTCCAGCCGCGCACCTGGTGCAACTACAGCTTGACCAGGTGGAACTGCGTGAGCACGCCCGTCTTGGCCTGGCCGAGATTCAGCAGCTGGCCGGCACCGGCACCTTGTTCGACTCGCTGTTTGTCATGGAAAACTATCCCGGCGAGGATGGCGAATCCGCGGAGGCAGGGGGCACCGAGCTGGTGGTGACGGGCCTGGGCAACCGCGGCTACACCCACTACCCGCTGACTGTCCTGATTCTGCCCGAGAATGACGGCTACAAGGTGGTGGTGGAGCACAGGCTGGGTGCCGCCGCCGGCTCCACCATCCTGCCCCGCTTCCTGGCTGCTCTGGCGCGCATCACCTCTACTTCCAAGGAAAGCTTGGCCACCACCGCTTCCCTGCTGCCTGCGGAGAAGGCAGCCATTGACAAGCTCAACGCCACCGGACGCCCGGTTGCACCGGCGACGCTGCGCGATTTGCTCGATACGCGGGGATCCACGGTGCCCAGCGCTGTGGCATTGCATGCCGGTGAATCCACCCTCAGCTACGCCGACCTCCGCTACCAGGTTCGGGCATTGGCCACCCGCCTGCGCCGTTCAGGTGTGCGCACTGGCGACATTGTGGCTGTCAGCATTCCGCGCTCCGCCCAGTTGAGCATCGCGCTGCTGGCCGTGATTGAGGCCGGTGCCGCCTACCTGCCCCTGGATACCGGCTATCCCAAGGAACGGCTGGATTACATGCTGGCCGACGCCGAACCAACAGTTGTGCTGACCACCCCGGCCCTGGCGGCTGGTTTCCCCGAGTCCGTCACCAAGATCCTGGTACCCGAGGAGCCTACCGCGCAGCCCGCAGAAACCGACATGGGCTGGCGTGCGCAAGTCGCGTCGGAGCTGTCACCTGCGCATCCTGCCTACGTCATCTACACCTCCGGCTCAACCGGGCTGCCCAAGGGAGTGGTGGTGCCGCACGCCGCCATTGTGAACCGGCTGTTGTGGATGCAGGACGCCCATCCGCTGGACGCCAGCGATGTGGTGATTCAAAAAACGCCCTCCAGTTTTGACGTCTCTGTGTGGGAATTCTTCTGGCCCTTCATCGCCGGCGCCGCGCAGCTGGTGGCTCCTGCCGAGGCCCACAAGGACCCGGCGGAGCTCCACGCGCTGATGCGGCGCGGCGCTGTCACCACGGTGCACTTTGTGCCATCCATGCTGGCCGCCTTCCTGGCCGATTCCATCCAGGATGGTGCCCTCCCGGCCCTGCGCCGGGTGTTCTGCAGCGGCGAGGCCCTATCGCGGGAGCTGAGCGCTGCGGCCCAGAACCGCTTCGACGTGCCCGTCCACAATTTGTACGGGCCCACCGAGGCGGCCATCGATGTGAGCTTCTTTGCCGGTGCGGAAGCTGTTGCAGGGCAAGTCTCCACCTCGGTGCCCATCGGCGCCCCGGTCTGGAACACGCAATTGCATGTATTGGACGGGACGCTGCGTCAGGTTCCACCGGGAGTGGCAGGGGAGCTGTACCTGGCCGGCGAGCAGTTGGCCACGGCTTATCTGGGCCGGCCGAGCCTCACCGCAGCCAGGTACGTCGCCAATCCCTTCGACTCCGGCGCCCGCATGTACCGCACCGGCGACATCGTGCGACGCCTGGCTAACGGGGACCTCGAATACCTGGGACGTGGCGACGAGCAAATCAAGATCCGCGGCCAGCGCATCGAACTCGGTGAGATTGAGGCCGTACTCTCAGCTGTGCCTGGTGTGGAGGCATCCGTGGTGGCCGCAAAGTCCCTGGGCGGCGCGGCGGCCATGGCGGGCGCCGACAACAGATCCCTCGTTGCCTACGTGGTGCCCGGCGCGGCTGCCAGCGTGGCCGGCCCGGAGGAGTTGCTTTCGCTCTGCCGGGAGCAGTGTGCAGGGCGCCTGCCCGCACACATGATCCCGGCGTCGTTCATGGTGTTGGCGGCACTGCCCCTGACCAGCAACGGAAAACTGGACCGCAACGCCCTGCCCGTCCCAACCCTGGCAGCATCCAGTGGAAGGGCACCTGCCGGCTTGCTGGAGGAAACTGTTGCCGCTGCATTCGCCACGGTGCTGGGCTTGCCGGTGACTGGTGCCGGGGACGATTTCTTCGCCCTCGGCGGGCATTCTTTGCTGGCCATGCGGCTCGCCGCCGAGCTGGGCCGGGCGCTCGGGTGCAAGGTGCCCGTGGGCACCATCATGACAACGGGCACCGTGGAGGCCCTGGCACGGCAGATCGCCGGCGCCTCGGACGGCCGGGAGGCCTTTGCCGAGATCCTGCCCCTCCGCAGCGGCAGCACCGATCCGCTGTTCTGCATCCACCCGGCGTCGGGGTTCGCCTGGCAGTACAGGTCCCTGGCACCGTATCTGGACCCCGAACAGACGCTCATTGGGCTGCAATCACCGCGCCCCACGGGCCCTCTCGCCACATCTGCGGAACTTACAGAGGTGCACGCCCGGCATTACACCAGCATTCGCTCCGTGCAACCCCACGGGCCGTACAAGCTGTTGGGCTATTCGCTGGGCGGCACCATAGCCCAGGCCATCGGCGCACGGCTCGCCGCCGAGGGGGAGCAGGTGGCGTTCCTGGGGCTGTTGGACACCTACCCGCCGGAAGACCAGGACTGGGGTGCCGGGGCGGAAGCGGAGATCGCCGCCGAGGCGCAGCGTGAACAGCAGGGGATCGACGGCGGCGACAACGGATCCCGTGCGGAGCAGGACGCCATGACGGCGGAGATTATTGCCAACTACAAGGACTCGGTCAGGCTGCTCTCCGCCGCCAGCACGGATCACTTCCCAGGCCGGGCCGAACTCTTCGTGGCCACCGCAACAGTGCCGGAGGGTTTCGACCCGGAACGCGCATGGGCCAAACGAGTGGACAGCCTGCGGGTCCACCCCGTGGATTGCGCCCACGAAGACATCCTGGCCCCGGACACCCTGTCCACGCTCGGCCCCCAGCTGGCCAAACTACTCGCTGACATTCCCGGCACCATCCACCGAAAGGCTTCAGAATGACCACCCCAACCACCAGCGAACCCAGAGTAAAACTGCGCCTGCACCCCCTGGTGCCCCGCCTGCTCCGGGTTGTGGATGTTCAAACCCTGGCGCCCGCCATGCGCCGGATTGTGCTCAGCGGCAACGATCTGGCCCAGCCGTTTCCCTTTGAACCCCTGGCGGCCTCGGATCACGTCAAGGTGGTATTTCCCGAAATCGAGTCGGGTGAGATCCACCTGCCCACAGTGGCCGATGACCGTTTGGTGATGCCTGAGGGACGGCCCCGGCCCATTTTCCGTGACTATACGGTGCGTTCCTACGATGCCGCCGCCCGCCATCTCACGCTCGACTTTGTGCTCCACGACCACGGGGTTGCCGGTCGCTGGGCCCAGAACGCAGCCCTGGGTGATCCGCTGGGTGTGCTGGGTCCGCGGGGCTCACACCTCTATCCGGCCGACTTTGAAAACTACCTGATAGCTGGTGATGAGACGGCTCTGCCGGCGATGGCCCGCTGGATTGAGGAATTGCCCAGTGGCGCCCGGGCAGAGGTGTTCATCAGCATTGCCCGTCAGAATGAAAGCATCCCCCTAGCGGACCGTGCGGGCATCAACGTCACGTATCTGGACCGCTCGTCTCATGGCCCGGCCGCGCTGATGGAAGCAGTGCAAAACTTTGTCCGGCCCGAGGGGGACCTGTTCGTTTGGGTGGCGGGGGAGGCTGCTGCGATCAAACCCATCCGCCGCCATGTGCGTGACGTGCTGGAAATCCCGGCGGAGCATGTGGATATTGACGGTTACTGGAAGCAGGGAATAGCCGGACTGGACCACCACGAGCAAGATGACGATGACTGAGCCGGCCAAAAGCAGGTTCTTCACCGGGCTCGTGATTGACACCAGCCCCCTGCGCACCAGTGCGGCCTTCAGACGCATCTTCATGGCCCGCACCATCTCCATCTTTGGACTGGGCATGCTGGCCGTGGCCGTTCCGATGCAGATCTTTGAGCTGACCGGATCTACGCTCCAGGTGGGCATTGCGGCCACCGTGGAAGGGCTCTGCGCTTTCGCCGGCCTGCTGGTGGGCGGTGACTTGGCTGACAGGTTCGATCGGCGCAAAATCATTCTCTACTCACGCATGATCGGTGGCACGGGCTTTGCCGTTTTGGCCGTCAATGCCTGGCTGTCGGAACCCTCCGTGGCTGCCATTTACGTGGTGGGCGGGGTGGACGGCTTCTTCGGCGCGCTCAGCGTCACGGCGCTCATGGCGGTCACGCCAACGTTGGTGCCACGAGACAAACTTGCTGCCGCGGGTGCCCTGAACATGCTGACCGTGCGGCTGGGCACCATGGCCTCGCCGGCGTTGGGTGGGGTCATTATTGCCGCGGCCGGGGTGGGCTGGACCTATGCTGGAGCCGCCGCGGCCACCCTACTGACCATCACGTTGCTGACGGGCCTGCCATCGCTGAAACCGGACATGACCGGGCCACGCAGCCACCCGTTGCGGGCGGCCGCCCAAGGTGCGGCATTTGTTTACCGGCAGCCAGTTGTCCGGGCTGTCGTGGTGCTGAGCACTTTGGAAACCATGGCATCGGGCATCAGGATCATGCTGCCGGCGCTGGGTGTCGTGGCGTTGGGCGTTGGCGCCCAGGGCACGGGGCTCCTGTATGCGGCCGTTCCCTGTGGGGCGGTGGTTGCCACCTTGTTCAGCGGCTGGATCGGCCAGGCACGGCGCCCGGGGTGGGCCATGGCGTTGTTCTCCATTGCCTCGTTCGTTTCGCTTGCCGCCCTGGGCTTCAGTCGCGATCTGGCCAGTGCCCTGATGCTCTTGACCATTTTTGGGGCCCTGAGTTCCCTCAGCGGCATCTTGCAATACGCGCTGGTGCAGGCCCACACGCCGGATCACCTGCTGGGGCGGGTCAATGCCCTGTGGATGGCGCAGGAAGTGGGCGGCGATTCCGTGGGTGCCCTGGGCCTTGGCGGTTTGGGCCGGGCCGTCCCCGCCACCATGGCCGTGTTGATTTTCGGTACTGCGGCCACAGTTCTGGGCACTGCCGGACTGCTGGGGTTTGGCGCCCTGCGCCGCACGGGTGCCCTTGATGCAAGTTCGCCGCAGAGGTTCGACGCCGATCCCGCGCAGGCTGTCGTCTCCAGTTCTCCTGCTTCCGCCAAGCCATGACCCCGGGGAATGGGCACGGCGTGAGGGAGCCTACGCCGTCCGGCGTCGGGGAGACATGGTCCCCGGCTGCCGTTGTGTGGTTTGCTCAGGCAGCAGTTGAACCGTCAACGTCCCAGTCGGTGCTCCTGAGCCCGGCGGAACAGTCCATGGTGGCTGTGAAACGGCAGCCCGCGGACGGATACCGTTCCGCCACGGCCCGCGTGCTGCTAAAACACCTGTTGGCGCAAGAGTTTGGTATCGATCCTTTCAGCGTCAGCTTGCTGGCCCCGGAGGGGCAGGGTGGCAAGCCCGTGCTGCGCCACGGGACCGTGGCCGGATTGGCCAGGCCGCTACAGGCCAACGTTTCCCATGCCGGCTGTCAGGTCATTGTGGCCGTGACCCAGGGAGCTTCCATTGGCGTTGATGTGGAGGAACACCGGGCCACGGATTTCACCGGCTTTGACCGGGTAGCTCTTTCCGCGCAGGAACGTTCAGTAGTGGCCATCCTGCCGCCCGCCATGCGCGCCCGGCAGCGGGCAGACTTTTGGGTCCGCAAGGAAGCAGTGCTCAAAGCCTCCGGTGAGGGGCTGCTAAGGGACCCTGCACAAATGGACTTTGCTGGGGCTGGCACACACTCCACGGCCGTGGTTGCGGGCCTTCAACCAGTAACTGTGCAGCTGATTCAAGCCCCGCAAGGTTACTCGGCGGCGCTGGCTGTGAGTGGAACTGCCGACGTCATATGTCACGAAACGACATTCTCAGCGACTCACATTATCAATTACGCAACACAAACATGGCCCATTAGGAACTAAGGGTAGGCTAGGCTAAGTTTTCATCGACGAGCGCACGAAAATGCGGCGCTCGAACCCCTCAGGACGCATCAGTCCACACCATCACGCACCACCTGTCGAGGAGACAATACTGTGAAGTTTCAGCGCACAATCCTTCCCTTGTTCGCAGCCCTTGCTGCAGCCGGCATAGCCCTCAGTGGCTGCTCCGGAGCGGGTGAGGCAAGCAACGCCAACGCCAGTGCTGGCGCCACCGCTGCGGCCAGCGATGCCTCTTGGCCGCGCACCATCACCCACGAGGCCGGCGAAACAGTGATCCCCACCAAGCCCAAAAACATTGCCTCCACTTCGCTGAGCGTGACGGGGACCCTGCTGGCCATCGACGCCCCGGTCACCACCTCCGCTGCCACCAACCCCAGCGACGTCACAGACAAGCAGGGCTTCTTCTCCCAGTGGGCCGAAGTTGCCCAGGAACGCAGCGTTGGCGTGCTCTATCCCAACCTCGAGTTCGATCTTGAAGCAGTAGTTGCTGCGGCCCCTGATTTGATTGTCGTATCCACCTCGGGAGCCGACAGCGCGGCCGACCACTACAAGGAACTCAGTGCCATTGCACCCACGATCGTGGTGAACTACGGCAGCCAGTCCTGGCAGGACCTGGCCCTGGAATTGGGCAAGGCCACCGGCACTGAGAGCTCGGCCGGTGCGGCCGTCGCCAAGTACGACGTCCATGTCAAGGACGTAGCCGCCAAGATCAAACTACCCGCCGGCGAATCCAACATTGTCAGTTTCAATGGCGCCGGCCAGGACAACGGCGTTGCCAAGAAGACCGGCAGCCACGCTGCAGTGCTGGAATCCCTGGGCTTCAAGATCGCCGACGTTCCCGAGGGCTTGGACACCAGCGAGAAGGTACGCCAGGACTTTGCGTTTGTCTCCTTTGAGAACTTGACCAAGGCGGCCAACGGAAACACTGTGTTCCTGCTCAGTGCGGACGAAACACTTGTGAAGACCTTTGAAAGCGAAAAGGTGCTGGCCAATCTGCCCTCGGTGAAGTCCGGCTCGGTCTACGCCATGGGGCCCACATCATTCCGCCTGGATTACTACAGCTCCACCCAGCTCGTGGATCTGCTGGGCAAGACCTTCAGCTAGCTTCACCCTTAAAGACAGCGAAGGGCCCCTGGCTCATGGAATCCGAACTGTGGACTTCATGAACCAGGGGCCCTTCGTGGGCAAGGCGCCCAAAGCGGGGACCCGTCTAGCGCGCCGCCGCAATCCGCAACGTCAGCGTGCGTGCTTCCGGTCGGAGCGCAAAGTCCGGCCACACATCGGGTCCGCAGGCCCGTGACCCCAGGCCGTGCTGCGCGGCGTCCAAGTAGAGGTAGCTGTGCTGGCTGACTGGAAGCTCGTGGGGGTGGGCCGCATCGGAGATCTCCTGGGCGGTGTGCCGCGACAACGTGAAGCCCGGCAGCCGGCCCTGGGCATCGGCCACGGCACGAATGGCCAGCCACGAATCACCGTTGTTGTTCAGCTCCAGGGACCGCATGGCGCTGCGGTGCCCGGTTTCCTGGGGCATGGCGTAAGGCACTGCTAGTTCATCAATGGCCGCCGCATGCCGGCCAACCAGGGCCGAACGCATGCTGTCCGGGTAGGACTCCCGCGGTCCCGCACCAAACCAGGAGGCGCCGTCAACAGTGGCGGGCAGGGCGAATCGGAGCCCCACCCGTGGCCACACCATGTTCCAACCGGAACTGGGTGCAATGTCCGCGCGCAGCCACAGCTCGCCGTCAACCAGCTGCCAATGCTCCTGGACTGTCACCGAATGCGCACTGTTGGCCGGGGCGTAGCGGGTCCGGACAAGAACGCTTTCCTCATCACCGGCCACAACGTCAACCCGGGCCTGGAGCCGGTCCAGGCCAGCCGCCCGCCAGACACTCACATTGGACGGGGCCGGGACGCCAGTGCAGTTGTTCAACCAGGGGTCGGCCAAGTCATAGCTGCCGAAATTCGCGCCCTTGTCATTGTCGATGGGCGCCCGCCACAGCTCCAGGCGTGGCGCTGAGACTTCCCGTCCCGCCTGGGAGACCAGCCGGCCGTCCTCAAAGGTGGCCGGTCCTAGGGTGATTGTCCCAGCCGCTGCAGCAGAAGTTTTGTGCGCTGCAGCGGCTGGCCACCCGGCGGCAAGGGGACGCGGACCATTCTGCCGGCCCAGCGAGACTGCCCTGCTGCTGAGATCCAACTGCGCCGTGGAGACAACATGTCCAGCCGCCGCCCAGACGGTGTCGCTGCGCAGCACGGCCTCAACGCTCAGCCACACCTCTCCGTCCGCCGCAGCATCAAAGTGCGGCAGTTCGCAGCGCCCTGTTGCTCCGGCGGCAAGGGGCCCGCCGTCGGAATCGCCAAACTCAAGAGTGCCCGATTCATGCGGCATCCCATCCACCTCGGTACGCCACCGCAGCGCAATGTCCGAGGCATCAGCCGAGTGCCGCAGATTGGCGATCGTCACGAAACGGCGAGTCCCGCCGTCGTGCGCCTCCATCTCGAAGCCAAGACGGATGGGCGCCACAATCTGTTTGTATTCAAACAAGCCCGGCGTAGGGGTGGAGTCGGAGAGGATCATGCCATCCATGACGAAGTTGCCGTCGTGGACCACCTCACCAAAATCTCCGCCATAGGCGTAGTAGTCCGTGCCATCGGCAGTGGTGGCGCGAATGCCGTGGTCCCGCCACCCCCAGACAAAGCCGCCATGCAGACGCGGGTAACGGTCCACCAGGTCCTCGTACTGGTCCATGGCGCCCGGACCGTTGCCCATGGCGTGAACGTATTCACACAGGATGAAGGGCTTGCTGCGCTGGCGGGCCGACTCCGCGGCGGAGCAGCCAAGCACGAGGGAGTCGGAGTCGTTGCGGCCAATGGCATCCGTCTCCGGCACGGAGGAGTACATGCGTGAGTAAACGTCCGTGTAAGCACCGGTGTAGTCGCCTTCGTAGTGCACCGGACGGCTTGCATCTCGCGCGTGCGTCCATGCGGACACTGCAGCCAGGTTGGCGCCGGTGCCCGACTCGTTGCCCAGGGACCACATCACGATGGAGGGGTGGTTTTTGTCGCGTTCCACCGTGCGCTCCATCCAGTCCACGAAGGCGTCGCGCCACGCGGGATCGTCGCTGGGGTTGCCCACCCAGTCCACATCGGAGAAGCCGTGGGTCTCCAGATCGCACTCCAAAATCACCCAAAAACCCATCTCGTCGGCCAAGTCCAGCAGGCGCGGATGTGGCGGGTAGTGACTGGTGCGGATCGCGTTGACATTGAATTGCTTCATCAGGGCAAGGTCAGCCCGGGCAAACCCTTCATCAAAGACCCGCCCGCGGTCGGGGTGGGCCTCGTGGCGGTTCATGCCGTGGAACACCACCCTGCGCCCGTTCACCAGGAATTGATCGCCCACGATCTCCACCGTGAGGAAGCCCAGACTCAGTGAAATGCGCTCACTCGCGCTGGATACTGTGGCGGCATACAGCCGTGGAATCTCCGCAGACCAAGGTTCGACGGCGGGCACGGACACGGGCGCCACATGCTCGGGGGAGTGCCACAGGACGTCGATGCCAAGCTCCGGAACTGACAGGCGAACGGGAAACGCACCTGCAAGGGCTGTGATCTCCGGGTCAATGATGCCTGGCCCCGTGGCGCCGTCGCCGCTGAACTGTGTCTGGAGCCAAACATCATCGATCCCGCCCTTGGGGCGGGCCTGCAGCGTCACATCACGGAAGATGCCGGGCATCCACCACTGGTCTTGGTCCTCGAGGTAGCTTCCGGCCGACCACTGGTGCACGCGGACCGCCACAACATTGGAGCCCGGCTGCACGGCATCACTGACGTCGAACTCGTGCGCCAACCTGCTGCCGGTGCCAACCCCAATCTCCGTTCCGTTGACCCACACCGTGTATCGCGATTCAACACCGTCAAAGCGCAGCACTACTCGCTCCGCCTCGGACCAATCCGCCGGGATGTCGAAGGTACGCCGGCAGTCGCCCGTCGGATTTTCATCCGGGACGTGCGGGGCATCAATGGGGAACGGAAACTGGACGTTCGTGTAGATGGGGCGCCCGTAGCGCCCGTCGCCTTCAAGGACCCAGTGCGCGGGCACAGCCATCCGGTCCCAGCCGGAGTCGTCAAGGGCAGGATCGGCTACGCCTTCCGGCGCCTCGCCGGGGGGAAGTACGCCGCGGCCACCGGGTGTGCCGGGCGCCCCCGTGAGGAGGCGGAAGGCCCATTCACCATTGAGCGACAGTGCGGGAGCATCGCTGTTCAGCCATGAGCGGGCTGGCAATCGACGGTCGGTTCCCGGGCCTCGATCCGTGATGTAGCTGGCGTCTGTTGCGTGGGGATTCATGGTGTGCGGCTCCTTGTCTAGGCCCATTGAGCATGGCCTTGGTGCGGTATTCGGCGCGGGCGGCATTCAGTCAGGGTGATGTGGCCAGCCCAACACTAAAGCCGAGTGGTTACTCGTGTTTGCTTCCGGTATGAACTGAGCTCCTCTAGGGTTGCCTGTCATGAGCGCAAAAGACGGTGGCCAGGCTGGACGGCGAGGGCCTTATGCCAAGTCTGAGGAACGACGCCGGTCCATCCTTGACGCCGCTCATGCCGTATTCGCCGCCAAGGGGTACAGCGGCGGTTCACTCCAGGATGTGGCCGATCATGCCAGCATGAGCCAAACCAGCTTGCTGCACCATTTCCCTTCAAAGCGGGAGCTGCTCATGGCGGTCCTTGAGCGTCGGGACGAGATTACCGGGGCCATGCCTGCCGACGCGGAGGAAGGACTGATCGATGGTGTCATCCGCACAGCGTTGTTCAATGAAAGCATCCCTAGTGTCATTGAGCTTTACACCGTGCTGTGTGCTGAATCCGTGACCTAGGTACACCCCGGCCGGAGCTACTTCACTGACCGTTTTGAACGGCTGCGCACCGGCTACACGTCGCGATGCTCGGAGTTGGCGGCGGACGGCCAGCTGCGTCCGGGCATTGACCAGGGACAGGCTGCGCTGTCCCTGGTGGCACTGTGGGACGGCCTCCAAACTCAATGGCTGCTGGCGCCGGAAACCGTGGATGTGGCGCAAGGCCTGCGAAGTTTCTTCGATCTCGTGTTGGTCTCTGCGGAGAATTAGGGCCGCCGGTGGCGCCATTGGATGCTGACACCAGCAGCCAGTCCTATGGGGGACGAGTCCACACACTTTCAGTTTTTCCATTCCTAACTCGGCGCAGCATCCAGGATTGCGCTTTCGACGGGCCGCTGCATTCCTGGGCTCCGGAAGACTTGCTCCACGCGTGCGACACATCTCCCGGGTGGTGGTGCTCGTTGCACCCAACAGTCTCCAGTCAAAAGCTCGTCCTGAACGTCAGCCAGCCGTGAGGAAATCACCAGGAGTGGGCTCGGGCAAGGGTTGGTGAATATGAAACCCGATGATCCCACCAACAAGGCACCCAATAACCCGGGCATGGCCTGTGAGCTCGTCAATGAACCGGGCCAGTTGATTCTTCGTCAACCACTTATCCAGCGACGGCGGAACCAGCACCACCGCCCCAGGCTCGAAAGGCCGGAATCGCTTGTTCACCCCACCATGCGTATCGATGGGATCATCATCGGCAAGCTCAACTCGCTCGACCAAGGCCTCATCAAACAAGCCCTCCTGCGGAACCGACGAGGGGAAGAAGAACCAGGATTCATGCCTCCAATTCTCCCCTTCACCACACCACAACCCCGGTTAATCCACCGGTGTTTTAATAATCCCGGCTCTGCCTACTGACCCACGCACCTAGTGAGACGCCCTACCGAATTTGACCACTATAGCGCCGTCCTCTGGGCCGCGGCGGCAGAAAACCTCTCGACGTCCTGCATCCCAGGCCCTCATAAGCGAAATTTGAACCCAACACTCTGGTCAAACTACCCGCCATACTCCTTGACAAGTCGTAATACTAGTTCGAATCAGATAATGACAGCGGATCAGCGTCGCAACCGCTATTGGCCTGGCTCGCTGGACTAAAGTGAAGTCATGGAATATGACTTTGTACGAATGGGAAACGTTCTCTTCGAAGATATGGCTGTGGCGCTTTGTAGCGCGGAATTCGGTCCCGGGGGTACTTCATTCGGTATAGGTACCGATGGAGGGAGGGAATGGACGTACGACGGCCAGCTACCCATGCCTAAGTGCGACTTCCCCGCGGACGAAACGGACTTCTGGATTGGAGGTCAATGGGATGGATATACCGTGGTTCAAGCCAAACATAAGGCTTTTCTAGACGGAGGAAAGCGAGACGTCGATTGGCTGCTCAATACCATTACAAAGGAGGTAAATGATTGGAACGGAAAGAAGGGACGCATTAGGAAACCCAAGAACTTCCTAATCATCACCAATATTCGACTGTCGTCTGTCGAGTACTCCGGGGGCATTGATCGGCTCAATAGTGCAATGAAAGCTCACGCTGCGAGTATGAAGTTGGAAGGCTGGGCAGTCTGGTCTTCTATTCACTTATCGCGACTTCTAGATAATCATGGAGATATCCAGAGGAGATATCTGGGGCAGTTAGTAACGGGCGATCTTATTGCAACGCTTATTGAAACCCAAAAAGACCGAAATGTGGATGCGCTAGAAACTATCACCAATTTTGTCTCGAAGCAGCTGTACGCATCTCGTTTCGTAAGATTAACCAGATCAGGCAGCGGCGTTGACCGTGAAAGCCTAGCTGACATAGGCATAGATCTGCCAGGAGTAGATCGCAAAAACCCTGTTGATGAGAAAGGGGAGGTCAGGTCAGTTTCAGTAGCAGAAACAGTCATTAATTCTGGAAATCGGCCGCTAAAAATTTCCGATGGGAATTTTGCTACGGTTCTTATCGGGGGTCCCGGGCAAGGTAAATCGACTATCGGTCAATTGATTTGCCAATCATACAGGGCCGCGCTTCTTCAAGGGCGGGCCGATGAACTTGCTCCGGCAGACAAATCTGTCCTCGACGATACGCTGGCTCATCTACGATCCATTGGACTCGCTCTTCCCACAATGCGCCGGTGGCCGGTCTATATACAGTTGAATAAGTACAGTGAGAAACTATTTGAAAAAGGAGATGTTTCCCTCCAGGCGCACATTACCGAGCAAATAAATGATCTTGGTGGAGGAACAATCATCAAGAAGGATATCAACTCGTGGCTATCAGACTGGCCGTGGATGATTGTTCTTGATGGCTTGGACGAAGTTCCTGACGCGCAAACTCGAGTGTGGTTGCTTGGCAAAATTCAGCAGTTCATTTCGGACGCCGCAGGAAAAAAGGCCGATTTGTCGATTTTGGCAACAACAAGAGCACAGGGATATCAGCAAGATTTTGATGGCCTTGACCCGACGGAGATAGACCTCGTTGAACTGAGTCATCACGACGCGCTTTCCTATGGAAAGAAGCTTGTAAATTCAAGAAACCCAGGCGAGCCAAGTCGAGCCCGAGAAATCTACGCACGGCTGGAAAGCGCTGCGAGGGAGCCAGCCACTGCCAATCTCATGGTTAGCCCGCTTCAAGTGAGTATCATGACGTCTCTTCTTGAAGACCGTGTACGAGCGCCAGGTACGCGGCACAGACTATTTGCCGAGTTTTACGAGACGGTATTTAGACGGGAAACCAACAAGTTCGGAAGCGTAGGTGTCAGCGTTGAGCTACACAAATCCGATATTGACAAACTTCATGATGGTGCCGGCATCCGGTTGCATGTGGAATCTGAGAAATCTGGGCAGGCAGACGTACACCTGACTAAGGATCACCTCAGAGGCATAGCCAAGGAGTACCTTGTCAATGTCCAGACCTATGAAGTTGCGGAAGCAGAGACGACATCAAGTGCCCTTGTAGGTCTGGCAACTGACCGCTTGGTCTTACTCGTTGAGTCTTCCACTGACCATTGGGGATTTGAAGTCAGGAGTTTCCAAGAATTCATGGCCGCAAGGTTTATCACCGAAGGAGATGACCAAGTAGTTCTTGCGCGGCTGGAAGAGTTTGGACGCAGCAGTCATTGGCGAAATACGTGGCTTTTTGCGGTTGCTGACTTGTTCGACTCTCGCCCGTGGCTTAGAAACAGCATTGTTGACATGATTCGTGGGTTCGATGAGGGGACCGTCGCAGATCGAATAGCCAGACCCGGAGCACAACTCAGCACTGATTTGATTCTCGACAATTTTGCCACTAGTGCACCCGGATTGCGAAAACGACTTCTTCTTCACTGCATTGAGGGCCTCGATTCGCCGTCCCTGCGCCGAAACGTCGTCCAGATTCTGAACAATGCAGCGGACATGGACACCGTGGTTCGAGTCGCAATTCAGGAGAAGTTGCTCAGTGCACCGGCAAGTTGTGGCCGAAAGGTGGAGAATCTAGAGCGGTTGATGGAGTACTGGAGCAAAAATTTCACCGGATCCATCGCAACTTTTGCTCGTACAAAACCGCTGACTGCGTCCATTGTTTCCGAGGGTTCGCTGCGTGCTGGATTAGCCCAACACATGACCCTAGGGGAAATCTTGGCCGACTTGGTTGACACCTCAGAGCTTGACCATGATGCAAAGACTATCGTTGATGATTTCTTGGCACAGCCCACATCAGTGTTTGTTAAGTCGCCTACAACCCAGAGACTCTAAGGAATTGGAGACTCTTCGATCGGGCCCGCAATGGCGTTGAAGCTCATAGGTAGTGACGAAGCTTGCAATGTCATCTATCAAGCCACTGAGAAATTATCGCGTAACGACGTAGCGGCCGCCAATTGGTTCACTCTTCAAATTTCACAAATTATTGGCCAGACCGTCGTTAGTTTGGCAAGCGAGCTAAGACTCCCCGCTGGCGATTTGTATTCGCCGCTGCAAAGTGCCCGGTAGCATGTTCAGTGCTTCCCCGGCTATCAGGATCTTCCGTGGTGGGCGCACTGTTTCGGTGAGGCAAGTGCGGTATGAATGGAGTGCACTGGTTCCTACCGTGCAGCACTACTGGAGTACCTTCAAACTCAGCAAGGGCCAGTCTTCGAGGTCAATCAACTTGATCGTGCACTATGAATCGTCAGTAAGTGTTGGGGTTGGCTGGCCTGGGGCTAGCTAATAGGATAGCTCTGGTCTCTCCGGCCAGGTGTGACTCATGAACGAATCGTCTGCCCCCGGATCATTGATGACTGACGGCAGGAACCATGCTAGGACCGACAGACCGCCAACCCAAGTCGTATTCTTTGTGGAGCTATTGAAAGAGGCAACGGTGCATGCCACGCTCACCAGCCTCAAGAGCAGTTTGGCAGCAAGAAACTTCAACCAACGCAACAGCTTCGGCTTTGAAGTCACCCTACTAAGTCCGTACCGCGTAATTCGGGCACGAGAAGAGCAATCTACGCGACGAGGCACTGACTAACCGGTACGATGATTGGATTACACCGTAATTACTTGTCCTGTTGGCGGCGGTTCCTCCGAAATAGGTGGATTCTTACAACGCCGAGAGGGCCACAACGACATTGGATGAAGTTTCAGTAGCACACCTCATTTGGGGAATGGATCAGAGGAATAAATGAGCTCTCAGCAATTGTATGCATTAGTCGACGCATTTGAACGTGATATTAGGCAGCTCATAACTCGTTTCATAATTCCGGAGCTTGACGAATCGGAGGTATTTGGCTCTCTCCTACCGAATTTAATTGCTAAACGAGACACAGATCCCGCTGGCAATGATAACGATCTCGTAGATTACCTCGACTTACGTCCGGCATACGATCTACTCAACACTCATAGAGGACTCATCCCACTCGATGCCGCGAAACATGCGAAAGAACTGACCGTCGAATTGGACATAGTGGTCCCAATTCGACATCGGGTAATGCATAGTCGCCCATTGGCGCCAGGCGATCAAGAGAGAATACTTTCCTCTTTAGGAAAATTTGATTCACGATATTGGAAACGAACATCAAAAACCCTTGACGCTATACGTATCGATTCAACGTGGCTTCCGGATGACGCTTTGAAACCTGTTGAAGACAAAATACGCCACAATCTGCCACTATCCGAATACGATGAGACTGGACTGCTGGGACGAGACGCGGAAGTTTCAAAGATTTGTAACGACCTAAAACGGAAGCGAGATACGGTAATCACCCTGTGCGGTGAGGGCGGCATTGGGAAGACCGCATTGGCTGTGGAAGTCGCATATAATCTATTGGATGATCCCGAGCAGCCTTTTGATCTAATATTGTGGTCGTCGCTTAAAACTGAACGTCTGACCGGGACTGGTGTACAAAGTCTAAGCACTGCCGCTGCTTCGCTGATCGGAATAACAAGTCAATTGGCCAGCGCTTTTTCGGATCAATTCGAAGGCAGCTTGCGTGATCTCAGTACATTGCTCGAAGGTTTCACTCCTCTAATTATTATTGACAATCTCGAAACAATTAGTGGTGATGACTTTGTGCAACTGTATGAAGCTCTTCCTGACGATGTTACCTACCTCGTTACGAGCAGGGAGGGAATCGGCCAACTCGAACGCAGGGTGGCGTTGGGACCGCTGCCTGAAAGGTCGGCTCTCAGACTGCTAGATGAGCTCATAAAGTTCCGCTGTGTCGACGCATTGAATAATATTAGTTATGACACAAGAATGGAAATAGTTCGTCAATTGCGATGCTCGCCACTGGCGATCAGATGGTTCATTCTTGCCGTAGAAGCTGGCAACCAGCCGCTAGATACAATTCGACACCAGGATAGGCTTCTCGACTATTGTGTTCGCTCCGTCTATGACAACCTGTCTGTCGAATCAACTGAGGCATTCGTAGCAATGGAAGCGCTGCGGCGACCGGTAACACCGGACGATCTCGTTCTCTTGCTCGAACGAGATGTAGACCAAGTTAATTCTGCGTTGAAGAACCTGACCCGCGGTTCGCTCGTGCGGTCACAGGTTACAGGTGGCGACGCGATGGTTACGCGAATTGAATTGACGGAAACAGCCAGACGATTTGCAGGGTCAATGATTCCGCGTGATCATCCAATTCGAACCCTCGTCCAAATCAATGAATCAAAGTTTCTTCGGGATGAGGAGGCTCGTGCCAATCAGGAGATGACTCGGCGCCTGGGGCCCAACACTGTAAGAGTAAGATTTGAAACTGATGCTCCTTCAGCTCACGTGTTGCGTAAGGCTTTGGATGAGTCCAAGAAAGGGAACATCGATGAGGCTTTCCGACTCATTGAGGAAGCGAAACGGTTGAATCCGGAATTTTGGGAGGTGCATCGTGTAGAGGGTTTCGTGCACGCGACGACGGGAAACAAACTTGCTGCACGTGAAAGTTATCGAAACGCCCACAGCCTTGCCTCGCTGCCAGAACACATTGCCATAGTATCTCACTTTCTGGCAGGTCATTTGGCGCGGAATATGATGGATAATGACGCTGCGCTTCCATTTGCCCGTAAAGCTCATGATCTATTATCTATTCCTGACACGGCTACCAGCCTCGGATCAATTCTTGTCTGGCAAAAGCAGTACGATGAGGGAATCGGTTATCTCGAGGCTGCGGTTCGAGATGCCGAGGGCCAGATTCGCCTGATCTCAGTAACGGCACTTACAGACGCTTATTGTAGGCGTGCGGAAGCTTTTATGACTGAGGACCGCAATCCAGTGAAAGCTGCCTATGACGCCATCTGCGCCTATGATTTCGCATCAGAAGAGATTAACAGAGGATCCGCTGACAAGAAGATTCGAGATGCTGCCTGTGATGCAGCCGCCGCCGCACTCCGCTATCTGTGGAACGCTGAGCGTGCGGCCAATGACGTAGATGCCGCAGCTGAATTCTACGACACTCTTCTCTCTCGCGTAGGTCAGCTACGACCTTCAGATCGATGGTCAAAACTCAAGAACGTAATTGCAAAAATGCTTAGTCAATCGCCGTCCTATCCTTTGACAAAACTGATGAAGAAAATTCATGACTTGGATCAAGAATTGTCAATCAGATTGGAGTCCGATTCAAAAGACCGCAGACACGGCATAATTAGCCGACTCGATCGTGGCTTTGGTTTTATCGGCGACGTTTCGACGAATGACAGAATCTACTTTCATAAAACAGCATTGATCGGTGGCATATATTTCTCGAGCCTTAAGGAAGGAAATCAAGTCTCTTTTAATATATCCGAGGAGCAAGACGGCCGCCCACGAGCGGAAGATGTTGATCTGATTCTATAGAATGTCACAGTTTCCTTTTTTCCAATCGCAAAGGAGGCTCGCTGGCGTTTATGCGATGGTTTTCGCATCTCGTAGAGGAAGTGGCTCGTGGCTCTGCTATCTGTGGTCTTCTGACGAACCCCTAGATGGCAGGACTACGAGCATTGGCCATACTGGCTCCGGTGCCCGTAACGGAAGTTGGGGGCAGTGGTGAGGTACCAACACCCGATACGCCCAGTTCAGGCAGGGCCGAAATGGATGTAGCCTCCCCTTGCTCTGAACTTCTTGTCGCGGATCTTCATGAGTCGTCAAAGATCGCCGAGATCGTGGAGTTGACGCGGTTTTCCAAACCTGAGGGTGCCACGCATTGGTCGGTGCGGTCGATGGCGGCAAGGGTCGGGGTGTCCCCGGCTCAGGTGCAAGGGATCTGGGCGGCGCGTGGCTTGAAGCCGCACAGGGTGGAAACGTTCAAACTCTCCACGGACCCGCACTTTGACGAGAAGCTCATCGATGTGTGCGGGCTGTATCTGGATCATACGCAGTCGTCGCTGCCGATGAAGAAGGCCCGCGGCGAAGCCATGACGCACGACTACAAGCGCAACGGCACCACCACCTTGTTCGCAGCGCTGGAGGTGGCGACTGGGAAAGTGATCGGATCCTGTGTTGACAAGCACCGTCATGAGGAGTTCCTGGCCTTTTTGAAGACCATCAAAAAGTAGGTCCCCAAGGGCCTGGCAATTCACCTGATCCTGGACAACTACGCCACGCACAAGCATGCCGAGGTGAACTCCTGGTTGGGCAAACATCCCCGGTTCCACTTGCATTTCACCCCGACATCATCGTCTTGGTTGAACCTGGTCGAGCGCTGGTTCAGGGACCTCACGGACAGGGCCCTGCGCCGAGGTGTCTTCCATTCAGTGCCGGATCTGATCGGCAAAATTGAAGAATACATTCAGGTCAACAACCAGCACCCGAAACCCCTGATCTGGGTCGCGACCGCGGACTCCATCCTGGAAAAAGTCGCCCGCGGCCGCGTCGCACTCCAAGCCATCAAACAAAACTGAGACACACCACTAGATAGCGCTTCAGACGGTGATGTGTATCTTTTCAGAGACCAGACTGAAGGATTCTATAATCTGGTTGCTGCCATCAACGCCTACATGAGCATGCTGGAACATACGCTTGTGCTTATCATGCCATTCATGGAATTTAGACCAGAGTCTGAGGACCTGACCGCCTTGATAGGAAGCAAGTGGGGAGACAAGTTTGTTCGTGCTTTTGGGAAGAGCGACCAACAGGCGCTAGGCCATAGGGATTCTCTAGTTAGGCTCGCAGAAACATTGCGTAACACATACTCCCATGGCTGTTTCGACAAAAGCGCTCGGTCATTGCCTTTCACGTGCCTGAAATCGGTGCAGTACCCGCATCTCCGACCGACATTCGTGATAGTCCGCATTTTCAATCCGTACCAGCTGCCTTGTTGGATTTCATTGAAGCGATGTCCACGCTTGAAACGATTGATACATGGTTGAAAGAGGGCCCTGCAGCCATAGCAATAAAATGGCTAGAATTAGGACTCGACGTACGATTTGACCTTCAATTTCGAGAACAGGTCACGACTGCCACACGCGAGAATCGCCTTGGTGATCTTAGTCGTACAAACTCGGACGAATGGGATCGCGCCGCAAATATGGACTGATGATCTGTTGCTTCACAATTTCGGTGAACTGCGAATTCCTTCATCGTTCGGTCGTATTTCGTCTGATAAATATTCTCGTGGGGCCATGGGTCATGCCTCGAGGTACGAACGCCCTGAATCACGGCGACTAATTGGGTTTCGAAATCCTAGGCGTGATGGCCTAATAGTGATTGCGAGGACGGTTCTGCTTTACGAACTAGACTTCCAGCAATAACAAATATAAGGTTCCTTTGATGCCAAGTCCTGAGATTTGGTTGAGCTTGATTCGGCGTCTAGCAGCGAAATTATGTTTTTGACAAATTCATACGCCATGCACACTTCACCGTGAAGCTGACGTGTTTTGGTGAATGGCACATTAATATGGTGCTATATTATGTAACATTGGGTATTCGCACGCTCATGTATAACCTTCTAATAATGGAGATGAACCTTGAATAATATTGCTACTGAAACACAATCGGAACTAGAATCGAGAAACCTGAGTGGAGTTCTATGGAATTGGCTTTTCGGCGTAGCTATTCTGCCTATCGGAGCAATTTCCTACTACTTCATCTTGCGCGGCATTGATCGTGATTCAATACCCGACACGCTATTTTGGCAAATTGTTGGTTTTGCGCTATTTCTATCTATTCCTGGGTTGATCTATATTTTTCTTGGATTCTTTCACCTTTGGGGATACAAGTATATTGAGAGGCTTACATTGAGGGGCGTTGGTATCACTGCCCTCCAGCTTATTCCAGGACTATTGGTTTCCATTTTTGCCCCGACTGTCCCCGGCATGCCAACTTGGCTACCAATTGCACTTGGTGCGGCCGTGAGCATTATTGTCGTACGAACGGTGCGCCCACACCCAATCGTTCAGAGTAGTGATTGACATCTACAGATTTTTCCAGGTCAATACGCCAGATCACTTAAATAGGCTCTCCGGAATTGAGGGTGTAGACCACAGCATGGTGAGTCGAACGTCGTTGAGTTGTTCCAGAACAAGGTGAGGGCCTTGCGAGAGAATGGAATTGTCTAGATCTGATCCCTCCTCCACAAGGCCGTCGTGATCAACGCTACCTTCCTCAGCCCTGACTTGACTACTTTCTGCCATCCTAAAGGAGTTGGGGCGGGAAAAGATTCAAGAGGATCTCGAGCCCTGTTTTACGGCTTGCAAAAGCGCTTTTTTGCTTCGGCAAGAGATAATTTTGATAATTCTTCCAGGTAGCTCTGTGGAAGAATTGCGGAGGCGGCAGGAGTCCTGCTCATGCCATTCTGTTCCAGTATCTTTCCAAGTTTCCTTTCTGACGTGAGAGTATCACCAGGCCAGATCTTGAGCATCGTGTTCGATAATTCCTCCTTCGGAAGCTTAGAAATATGGTGATGGAGAATCGAATCCGCGTATATTTCCGCGCTTAGCAATGATACGACTCTGGTATCCATCGCCTCAACTAGTCTGTGTGAAGCTTGAATAATTGAAGCGACTTCCTTGAATCGCGGAGCGTTACCATTCACCGCCGCTTGGAGCGCCAACTCAACGTCTAGACCACGATAGACTTCTTTGAAGTAACCTACGTTTTTCCGCAGCCGACCTTTCACATCACTGTCTAATGTCGACGATGCGCTGGAGTGAACAATTCTATTTCGCCAATAGATACCCAGCTGAACAAGCGCTAGGTCACAGGAGTCTATTTCCCCAATGACCCGGATACACGATTGGAGCTTCACGGATCGACTGTTGGTCTTATTGTCCTTTTCGGAGTTATTTATGAACTCTAGCTGCTCTGCCGTAAATGCTCCTGGCAGTCTCATTATGGAAATTCGGTAAACATCAACAAGATCGGTGACCCAAGCAAGAGAAGTCTTGATGGCATAGTCACGGCTTCTATTAGCGGAACGCTCAACGTCCTGTGGATTCCATGACGTCGAAAATTCCTTATTGAGTTTAGCTTTGCCTTCACTCACAGCATCTAAGCCTACTAGGACAGTTATAAGAAAGTGGTTGTTCTGTCCTGAAGTTTCCTTGAAGTGTTTGCGCGCAGGTGTTGTGGTCAGTCCAAGTGTCAGTGAGTTCACGTGCGCTGGCTGGAATCGAACCAGCGTTTCCTGCTTTAAGGGCCCCAGAGGGATATGAAGGCAGGTGTCTTATCCAATTAGACGATCAGAGCATGACCGATGATATCAGCAAGCTGTCAGGACTAGCTAGTGCGCGTGCTTCGAATTGTTCTTGAGCTAGGAGTCATACGTTGTCGAATTCGCCTCTGCCCAAGCGATCACAAATCCTTCTGCGCGCTAATGGAACCTCGTCCAGACCATTTCGATTGGGTTTTGGCACCAGGGACATCATGTTTCTGGCCGATGGCTGCCTCTAGAATGGACCCAGGTGAGACGTCAACGAGTATGCATTCACTTTTGGCTCCCGCGTGTGTGGGTTCAAATAGGCCTAGGCCCACTGCCCCGTTGCAAATGAAGATTCCAGGCAATTCATTCGATTACATCGAGAATCGGCTCTGCAAAAATTGAGCGTCCGCCCGGCATCGTCCGCTCACTTGTATGAACAACATGCCACCGTATCCCCGATCCCAGAGCGGGGACGGTCATCCAGCTACACGCCATCGCCATTCCCACTTGTCTGTACATGAACGCTACTCAAACAAATGTTCACCAATGAGTGGCCTTCAGTTAGTCAACCGTTAGGAAGTGATCCGTAACCTTTTGAAGGCCGGTCAGGGAAAATCCCTGCGGCATGCAGACTTTGAAAGGCTCCATCACACAATGAAACTCTCACGCCGCTCTGTCTCCACAGTCTTGTTGAGCATGGCGCTCCTCACCGGATCTTTGGCATCTTGCTCGGCTCCCGCCGACTCAGCCAACTCCGATGCCAACGCAGGAGCCTCGGCCGGAAAGTTTGCCGTTGACGCAAACACCCTTGTTTTTGGTGTTGTCCCTGACTCGGTGGATACCGAGACCAACTACACCCCCTTGATGGATTACATCGCCAAGCAGACCGGCAAGAAGGTCGAGTACCACGAGTCAACCGACTACGCCGCGCTCATCGAAGCCGCCAACGCCGGCAAGATCGATGTCGCCTCCTTCTCAGGCTTCACCTACGTCACAGCAGTAAACCAGGGCGCCAAGCTCACCCCCATTTCTTCGATCGTCACCGAGGAGGGTGAAGAGCCCGGCTACTTCTCCCAGGCAATCGTCCCCAAGGGCAGCCCCATCAAGGACATCGCCGGCATGAAGGGCAAGAAGGTCTGCTTTGTGGATCCTTCCTCCACCTCCGGCTACTTGTTCCCCAGCTACAACCTGCTCAAGGCTGACATTGACCCGAAGAAGGACGTCACTGCCGTCTTCGCTGGCAAGCATGACGTAAGCGTCCAGAAGACTGCCGAAGGTGTTGAGTGTGAAGCCGGCTTCGCCGAAGACAGCGAAGTTGCGAAGAACGACAAGGTCACCGTCATTGGTGAAACCAAGGTTCCCGGTGCCCCCGTCGTCATGTCCTCGGACCTGCCCAAGGACCTCCAGGAGAAGCTGATCAGCACCTTGAAGGAAGTCTCGATCGACCAGATCATTGCAGCCGGTGTCGAGAACGCCGATTCGGAAGCCTTCCGCAGCGTGTTCCACGAGACCAAGCCCGTCACGGATTCCTACTACGACACCATCCGCGACATCTGCAAGACCACCAACGCAACACAGTGCCAGGCAAAAAAGTAAGTACTGGAAACTAGGAGTAAAACCATGGGCCATCCCCAAAGCTTGCCGTTACCTGCCACTGCCGGCATTGAACGCGACAGGACAGTAAAAGTTGCTTTTCTCACCAAGCTCTTCGGCGAGAACAAGGCGCTCGACGGCGTCGGCTTCGAGGCAGGCCGCGGAGAGCTCGTGGTTTTGCTCGGCCGCTCAGGATCTGGCAAATCCACCCTGCTGCGTCACCTGAACGGCTTGGAAGTTCCCACTTCCGGCCAGGTTCAGGTCCTCGGCGAGGAACTCTCCAGCCTGACCGGAAGTTCACTTCGCCGCTTGCGCAGCCGCGTCGGCTTCATCTTCCAGCAATTTGAGTTGGTGCCCTCCCTCACCGTGCTGGAAAATGTGCTGACCGGCTCGCTTGCGGTGGTCCGTGGACCACGCCTTGGCCTCTTCGGCTATGGCAAGGCCCGCCGCCTGACAGCCCTTGAACATCTTGAAACCGTTGGTCTGCTGCAGCTGGCCTACCAGCGCGCAGACACCCTCTCCGGCGGACAGCAGCAGCGCGTTGCCATTGCCCGCGCCCTCATGCAGGAACCGGAAATCCTGCTGGCCGATGAGCCGGTTGCCTCCCTTGACCCCGAGTCCAGCGACCAGGTCATGAACCTGATCCGCGACATCGCCCGCAGCAAGGGCCTCACCGTGGTGTGCAGCCTGCACCAGGTGGACCTGGCGCTCTCATGGGCCGACAGGATCGTAGGACTGCGCCACGGCAAGGTTGTCCTGAACACCCTCACCGAGAACATGACCCGTGAGGAAGCCATGGGCATCTACGGCCAGGTCGAAGTTGCCACCATCACCAGCGAGTTCCAGGCGATCGCCGAGGAGCTGGACACCCCCGGCCACCGTGAACGCATTGCCCGCGATCTGGCCACCGCCGCAGCCACGACTGGAGCGGGGCGCAAAGCCCCATGACCGCCACAGCTCTAACCCCCGGGCCAGTACGCGGCATCGCTGCCCGGGCCCCCAAAAGCAAGATTTCGCCCGAGCGGATCAGCGCCTCGATCACCCTTGTGGTCATCCTGGTCATAGCCATCCAGGCACTTGTCTCCATCGACATCTCGATTCCCAAGATGTTTGAGAGCATGGACAACGCCGAACGCTTCTTCATCCGCGTTGGCGGCGTGACCTTCCCGCCGCTGGGGGAGTTGCTCTACCTGACAGCCCTCACCGTGGGACTGGTCCTGTGCGGCACGCTCCTGGCAGCAGTCCTCTCGGTGCCCGTGGCCATCCTCTCCGCCTCCAACACCACCCCCGGCCCGGCTTGGCGCTGGGCCGGCCGGTTCGTCGGCGTGCTCACCCGAGCCGTGCCCGACGTCGTCCTCGCCATGGTCTTTGTCCTCATGTTCTCCCTCGGCGCACTGCCCGGCATCATGGCCATCGGGATCCACTCGGTGGGGATGATCTCCAAGATGTTCGCCGACGCCATCGAACAGGTGGACGAAGGCCCGCGCCTGGCCATCCGTGCCGCCGGCGGCACCAAAACGCAGGAATTTGTGTCTGGAATCCTCCCTCAGGTCATGCCCTCCTGGGTGGCCACGGTGCTGCACCGCAACGACATCAACTTGCGCGGCTCGGTCATCCTCGGCTACGTGGGCATCATTGGCCTGGGCCGCGAAATGTCCTACGCCTTCAAGGCCATGGACTACTCGCTCGGCATGGGCTACGCGATTGTCATCTTCGCCCTGTGTGTTCTCATGGAGGTCGTGTCCAGCAGTGTTCGCTCGGTCATGCTGGGCCATGCACCCACCGGCCGTGGCATGGGCGACCGCCTGGTCCGCCGCTTCGGCAAAAAGTCGCCTCGGGAGACCATGGCCAACGCCGTCGGTTTCGCCAGCCCGGCGCAGGCGCTGGTGCGCCCTTGGACCAATGCTCGACGACGCAATGTAGTTTGGGGGATCACTTCCGTTCTGGTGGTGATAGGCAGCGTTGTCATCAGCGACATCCAGTGGCGCGACTTCGTCACCTTCTGGGGCAAGGTCCCCGCCATCGCCGTGCAGTTCTGGCCGCCCACCTTCGGCAGCTACGAATACGGGACCATGCTCGATGCCATGTGGAAGACCATTGCCATTGCCCTGGCCGCCACCTTCTTGACCCTGTTGGGCTCGGTGGTGATTGGTTCACTGGCAGCCCGCAACGTGGCGCCCAACGGTTTCATTCGCAGTGCCAGCCGCTTCATTCTGGTAGTGATTCGCGGCATTCCTGAGGTGATCCTCGCCATCATGCTGATCGTTGTCACGGGCTTGGGTGGCCAGGCCGGAACTTTGGCCCTGGCGATCTGTGGTGTGGGCTTATTGGGCAAGCTCATTGCCGACTCCTTCGAGGAGGTCAACCCCGGCCCAGAGCGCGCACTCACAGCAACGGGAGCCACACGCCTGCAAGTCTTTGCCGGCGCCACCTTCCCGCAGGGTGTGCAGTCCTTGATTGGCCACACCTTCTACCTGCTGGACACCAACGTCCGCGCAGCAACCATCCTGGGCATCGTGGGAGGTGGCGGCATCGGCTACTACCTGCTCAACGCCGGCCAGGGCTCCAAGTACGGCGTGGTCACGGCCATTGTCCTCATGATCCTGGCAACTGTTCTGGTCGTTGAAGGCCTGGCCATGTGGATGCGCCGGGAGTTCCGATGAGCCTATTCGATGCTGCAACTTGCCAGGGCTCACGCATCACCCTTTCACCCCCTCCCACAGCCATGGCGTGGATCAAGCAAGGCACCAAACACCAGCTCATGGCCGTACCCGAGGTCTATTTGGCGCCAGGGGATGCACTGATTGAAGTGGAGTTCGCAACGGTCTGCGGCTCCGATCTTCACACTGTTCACGGCCGCCGCAGTGCACCCACACCACTCGTGCTGGGGCACGAGCAAGTCGGCAAGGTTGTGGCCGTGGGGGAGGGCGCCCGTCGCGCCGGCGGCCAAGCATTGGCCATCGGCGACCGCGTCATCTGGTCCATCATGGTCAGCTGCGGCGACTGCGACCGCTGCCTCAAGGGCGTCCCGCAAAAGTGTCGCCGGCTGGCAAAGTACGGTCACGAACAAGTGCGCCACGGTTGGGAACTCAGCGGCGGCTTCGCCACCCACGTGCACCTGCGCTCCGGGACAACCATTGTTCCCGTAGCGCAGTCCATGCCGCGTGAAATTGCTGCACCCTTGTCTTGCGCCTCGGCGACGGCCATCGCCGCCATCGACGCAGCTGCTTCCGTCATGAATCTTGACGGTGCCACCATGCTTGTCACAGGTGCCGGTCTGGTGGGGCTCACTGTTGCCGCGGCAGCAACCGACAGGGGAGCGCGCGTCATTGTTTCCGATCCGGATCCGTCCCGTCGCGCCAACGCCCTGCGGTTCGGCGCCATTGAAACTGTTGACCCCATGAGCCCGGCCGGCCTGCCCGATTCCTTCGAGGCAGTACAGACGCGCCTGGGCCTGCAGGATGGCTTGGATATCTCCATCGAGGCGTCCGGCTCCTCGGCGGCCGTTGCCCAGGCCATCGACTGCCTGGACATTGGCGGCGTCGCCGTTCTTGTCGGCAGCGTGCACCCGGCAGGGCGGGTTCAGCTCGATCCCGAAGCTGTGGTCCGTGGTCTGAAGACCGTACGCGGCGTCCATAACTATGCGCCAAAGCATCTCATCGACGCCGTCGCGTACCTGGAGGAACGGCACTGCGCCTATCCCTTCGCTGAGCTGGTCGGCACCAGCTACCCGCTGTCCGAGCTGGATGAAGCCATTGCGGAAGCCACCACCGGCGGCCACGTGCGTGTAGGAATCATCCCCTAGCCGCGGGCTCGACCACCGCTGGCTCACCCACCGTGAGTGTGCAGATAATGCCCTCAAAATCCAATTTTGAGGGCATTATCTGCACACTCACCGGTGCTTGGTCCTCATCGCCGCCGGCCTGGGCACCTGGGTGGTTGTCCGGCGTCGCTCGCCCACCAGAACCAGCCCCTTATCTGTCCAGTGACGTGCGGGGGAGGGCAGCCAGGATGCAAAAAGGTGGGCCGCCCGATCATCGGGCGGCCCACCTTTTGTGTATCTTGTGAAAGTTAGACTTTCTCGCCACGCTTTTCGCGCAGGATGGTCAAGCGGTCAGCCAAGATGGTTTCCAGCTCAGGCAAGGTGCGGCGTTCCAGAAGCATGTCCCAGTGGGTGCGCACGGGCTTGTCGTTGGAGGTGTCAGGAGCCTCGCCGTTGACGAGCAGGGCTTCCTTGCCGGTCTTGGACATCCACGTTGCCGGGATTTCAGCTTCCGAGGAGAAGGTCACGAAGACCTGCTCTCCGTCGGCGCAACGGTACTCCACGCTCTGGCGAGGAGCCGGCTCAACACCGGATTCGGTCTCCATGCTCTGTGCGCCCAGGCGCATGCCACGCAGGCTACGATCGCTCATGACTTCTCCCTAAATTTGTTAACGTCTCTTGATTCAACGCGGCACTGTGCACAGTTGTTCCTGAGCGACAATGAGCGTTGAATGGCGGCCGGGCAAAAAGCCACGCGGCCAAACACTTATTATACGTGCTTGGCCGCGCCCTTGATGCAGTTGGTGGTGCTGGTGTGACGCGAGCTACTGTGCGGCACTCTCTGTTGGTTCGACGGCGTCGTCCGCGTCAGTTGCCGTGTTGCCCAAAACGTTGCCGATGCCCTTCAACGCTTCGCCCACTTCGCTGGGGATGATCCACAGCTTGTTGGACGTACCGGAGGCGATCTTGGGCAGCGTCTGCAGGTACTGGTACGCCAGCAGCTTCTGCGTGGGGTTGCCCTTGTGGATGGCACTGAAAACCTTCTGGATGGCCTGAGATTCACCATCGGCGCGCAGGATGGCTGCCTTGGCATCACCCTCAGCCTTCAAAATAGATGACTGGCGCTCACCTTCAGCAGTCAAAATGGCTGACTGCTTGGTTCCTTCGGCCGTCAGGATGGCTGCACGGCGGTCACGCTCGGCACGCATCTGCTTCTCCATGGAATCCTGGATGGACAGGGGCGGGTCAATGGCCTTGAGCTCAACTCGGCTCACGCGAATGCCCCAGCGGCCAGTGGCCTCATCGAGCACGCCACGGAGCTGGCCGTTGATCTGGTCACGGGAGGTGAGTGCCTCTTCAAGGTTCAAACCACCCACAACGTTACGCAGGGTGGTTGTTGTCAACTGCTCAACAGCCTGGATGTAGTTGGCGATCTCGTACGTGGCTGCACGAGGATCCGTCACCTGGAAGTAGACCACGGTGTCAATGGAGACCACCAGGTTGTCTTCGGTGATGACGGGCTGCGGCGGGAAGGAAACAACCTGCTCGCGCAAATCCAGCAGCGGCAACAACCGGTCCACGAATGGAATCAAGACCGTCAAGCCCGGATTGAGTGTGCGCTGGTACTTACCCAGCCGCTCCACCACGCCGGCACGGGCCTGCGGGATGATACGCACTGAACGGACTAGAACGATTACTACGAATATCAGTAGGACAAAAATTACAAATAGCCACACGAGTGTGCCAGCGTCTCCCATGAAATCCCCTCTTTTCTGTGTAAAGAATCTGTGTGGTCATACCGTCAAGGCGCGCAAGGTCAAGCCCTGCTGAACCGTTGCGGTACTCAGGCTGTTGTGGTGGCCGGTCCGGCTGATTTTTGCGCGGAGGGATAGTCGATGATGGCAGTAGCGCCGTCGATGGAGGCGACCTCCACGGTGGCTCCCACGGGAACGTCCACTCCGGTGTTGATCCGTGCGGTCCAAATGTCTCCGCCGATCTTCACCAGACCTCCACTTGAACTCACGGATTCAATGACCACAGCCTTGTGGCCAATGAGCCGGTCAATGTTGGAGAGTTGGTCTGCCGGTCCGCGGTGGAGGTGGCTCATGGCCAAGGGTCTGATCAGAACCGTGGTGGCCAGGGCGACAACGCAGAAGATCACAATCTGCAGCCACAGCTCGGCGTGGAACAAGAAGGCCACCAAGGCGGCCAGTGCACCCACTGACATCAAGATGAAGTACAGGTTCAGCGTTAGCATCTCGGCAACGGCTAGGAGCAAGAAGACTGAGAGCCAGATGATCCAGCCGAAGTCATTAATCCATTCAAGCATTTCGTCCCCCTTAGAGACTGATGTGTACCTATGACACTACTACGTTGGGCTGGAAATTTCCGGCTAAATTACTGCCTGAAGGGGCATTCTTAAGGGGTCGGAGCCAACGTGTTGGCCCAAACGGCCCAAGATTTTCACGCCGTCGCGCATTTGTTCATCGCTGTAGCAGAAGGGCAGCCGCAGGTACCTCTCAAAAGCGCCATCCACGCCGAACCTGGGGCCAGGCACAAGACCTAGACCTTCGGCACGAGCGGCCAGGGCGAGCGCCGAACTGGAAATGGTTTCGGTGTTAATCCACAGGGACAACCCTCCGTCCGGGACTTCAACCTTCCACTGCGGCAGGTGCTCAGCCAGCAGTGACACCAGCGTGTCCCGGCCACGGCGCAGATCCAGGCTTCGACTTGCCATCATGGAGGGCAAGTCACGCAGCAAGGTGGTGGCCACCAGCTGTTCGACCAGCGGCGTGCCCAGATCCATGGCGGGCCTGTTGCGCAACAGTTGGGCCATGATGTCCCGCGGACCGCGGATCCAGCCCACCCGCAAGCCGCCCCAGGCGATCTTTCCCAAGGATCCAAGGGTCAGCACGTTGGGGGAGAAGGAGGCCATGGGCGGCATGGGTCCGCGGTCAATGTCCAGCAGGGCCGTGGTCTCATCGACCACCAGCACAGTGCCTTCGCGCGCGGCCGCGGCAGCCAGATATTCGCGTTCCTGGATGGACATGCTCATGCCCGTGGGATTGTGAAAATCTGGCATAAGGAAGGCCATGCTGGGGGCGGCGCGGCGTATCTGCAGCAGCGCCTGGGCCAGGTCCCAGCCGCCATCTTGGCGCACGGGAAACGCCAGGATACGTGCCCCCATGGACGTGAAGGTATCCAACGCGTGCGGATAGGTGGGTTGTTCCACCATGATCCGTTCACCAGGGGAGTACAGCGTCCTGGTCACTAGGTTCAGGGCGTGCTGGGCGCCAATGGTCACCATGACTTGATCCGCCGAGGTGGGCAGACCCCTGTCCCGATAATGCTGGGCGATGGTTTCGCGAAGGTCGGGCATGCCCACCATGTCAAAGCCGTCATGGGAGAGGTAGTTGGGCAGCTGCGCAACAGCGTCGGCGTAGGCGGCCTGAATCCCCGGATATGCGGGCGCTGTGGCCTTGGTGAAGTCCAAGGCCAGTCCGTTGAGCATGCCATGCTCGCCGCGTTCGCGGCCAGGAAGGCGCAAGGTGCTCCCGGAGCCCCGGACACTGTCCAGAAAACCGTCGTCGCGCAATTTGGAGTAGGCGGCAGCCACGGTGGTGCGGCTCAGATCCAAGGCCTGACTCAGCTCGCGTTCGGCCGGCAACTTGGCGCCGCTGGAAAGCCTGCCATCCATCAACAACACCCGAATGCGCTCGGCCAAGGCCCTGTAGGCGGGTGCGTTGCTGCGCCATTCGCCCAGTTCGCGCGCTAACCGTCTGCCGGTGACAAAAGAGTTCATAAATCCACATTAGTGGAATTGGCCCTTTCGCGTAAGTCCAGTTTGACTAGACTTGTCTCATGCACCAGTTTCTTACCACTACGTCCCTGCCCATCCGCCTTACCCGACTGTTCGTTGGTTTGGCCCTCTACGGAGTGGCCATCGCCCTGATGATCCGCGGAAACATTGGCGCGTCACCCTGGGACGTCTTTTCGCAGGGCATGTCCCGCACCTTTGGCCTCTCGTTTGGCGTCTGGACCATCCTGATCAGTGGACTGGTCTTGTTGCTCTGGATTCCGCTCAAACAGCGGCCCGGATTTGGGACTATTGCCAACGCCTTGCTGGTGGGGGCGTTCGCGGACCTCGGATTGGCCTTGATCCCTGAGGCCACCCAACTGCCTCTGCAGCTGGCATCGTTTGCTGCCGGCTTGTTCATCTTGGCATTCGCAACGGCGCTCTACATTGGCGCCGGGCTGGGACCGGGCCCCCGCGACGGCCTTATGACGGGCCTGGTGCGCGTCACCGGACGGCCCGTGTGGCTTGTTCGTTCCGGCATTGAGCTGAGCGTTGTGGTCCTGGGTTTTTTCCTGGGTGGCGTGGTGGGCGCCGGAACCGCAGCGTTCGCCCTGGGCGTGGGACCCCTCACGCAGCTAACCCTGAAGTGGCTGCACGTTGATCTGCACGGCAAGACACCCAAATCTCAGATGGTGGATCTGGACAACCCCGAAAAGCTGCAGGGCGCCGAGCCGAACTAGGCCTGGCGGGTGGGGGCAAACACCGAAATTCGGAAGGCCGCCGTGGCCGCGGTCAATTCAGGAAGCTGGGCGAGTTGTTGACCCAATGCCACCGGATCCAGGTGGTGCCCAGCGGGACCCATGAGGGCCACATTGCCAACATCCGCCGGGCTCAGTTCCAGCGGACACAGCACCTCATGGCTGCTTACCAGCGAGAAGTGGCTTGCCATTGAGTGAACCAGCGCAGCTTCCTTTTCCTCTTGAATAGCCAGCAGTCCGGCAATCTTGGCAATTTCCGCCAGGTGCGCCGGCAGGGGAGTGACCACTATGAGCGAGCCGCCGGGCTTGAGGATGCGCGCAAATTCACTCGCGTTGCGCGGGGCAAAGATGACCAGGACGACGTCGGCCGTGTTGGCTCCCAGCGGCAGGGCGCGCCATAGATCCCACACAATGTTCGCCGCGCGCGGGTTCCGCCTGGCGGCGCGGCGTAGGGCGAACTTGGAAATGTCCAGTCCCACGGCGTCCACGCGGCGGCTGTCGCGGTGTTCAGGCCCGGCAACTGCTTCATTGCTGCGAGCGCCCAGGAAGCCCAATACCTGTTGCAGGTAATAGCCGGTTCCGGTGCCCGCATCCACTAGCAGGGCGGTTTCTGTGGGCGGGAGTGCGGCTTCCACCTGCCGGGCCAAGGCATCGCTGAGACCTTGGTAGTGTCCCGCGTCCAGGAACGCGTCCCGTGCATTGACCATGGCGGCGGTGTCGGGCAGGAACTTGGTGCCGTGTCCCGTCAGCAGGTTGAGGTAGCCCTGGCGGGCTACGTCAAAGCTGTGACCCTCAACGCATACCACGCTGTTGGCACCGGGCTGCGGGACAATAAATTCCAGGCCGCAATGGGGGCACAACAAAGCTTCAACTACGCAGGGTTCCATGCAACCATCTTAGGTTGAGCGGGCCGCTGGGGCGGAAACTGGACCCCCGGCAGCAGGGGTCCTAGAAATGCTGGGGCCCTAGAAATTTAGCCCGGCCTGGGCCGCAGCAATGTCCGGGTTGGCCCAGTGGGCGCTGTACTGCTCGTTACTGGCCAGCGAGCGTGTGTGTGCCTTGTCTATATAGAGGGTTCCAGAAAGGTGGTCTGTCTCGTGCTGGACAATCCTGGCTTGCCACCCCGTGAACTGGCGGGTGTGTGCCGTCCCGTTTTGGTCCTGATAGGAGAGTTCCACCGCTGCGGGCCTGTCCACCACTGCCTGCCAGCCGGACATGGACAGGCATCCCTCATAGTGTGAGGCCACCTCGGAGCCAACTGCAGTGTAGTGCGGGTTGAGGATGGCGAAAAGTTCCAGGGGCTCTCGGCTGCGGGCTGCAGCGTTTTCCGGCGTGACGGGGTATTGGTCCTCGAGCACTGCCAGTTGCAGGGGGATGCCGATCTGAGGGGCGGCCAGGCCAACACCCGGGGCTGCACGCATGGTTGCGGTCATGAGCTCAACGAGGTCACGCAACTGCGCATCGTCGAGTTGTCCCGTGAAGGGCAGTGCGGCAGCGCGCAGCACGGGGTGGCCTGCCTGGACAATCGCAGGAAGCTCTCCGGCGTCGAGGACGGCAGCCACAGCCTGCTGGAGGTAAGCGTCGTCGAACAGTGGACTGCTGGAGCCGGGCTCAAGCATGCTGGTCCTCAATGCGCCAGGACCCTACGGCCGCATAGCTGCTATCCATGATGGTCTCGGCGGTGCCGGCCTCCAGGTCAACTTCCAAAACAATTTTCATGCGCATACCCCTTCACGAGAATGTGTTGTCTCCCATTGTGTCAAGCATTGACTGCGGATGGTCACCCGGGCTGTGTTGCCTCGGGGCGTCGACAGTGAAATTCATAGCGTGTTCGCAGGGAGGCAGGCTGCAAGGGGGCCGCCAACAGTGCACAATAGTTGAATGAAGAACATCACCACAGAGCGACTGACGCTGCGAGCCTGGCAAGAAACCGACGTTGATTTCGTCTACGACTTGTACTCACGCTGGGTAGTGCAGCGCTTTATTGGTGCGGAGCCAGCGGTCATGGGGAGCCGGGCTGAGGCCGAGGAAAGAGTTGCCCGCTTCCAAAGCATTGACCATCCCGTCCATGGCATTTGGGCTGTTGCCCGCTCGTCGGACGGACTGGTGGTGGGAACACTGTTGCTCAAGCCCATTCCCGCCTCGGGGGAGGAGCCCCTGGAGCCTTCCGACGACGTCGAAATCGGCTGGCATTTCCATCCAGACCATTGGGGCAATGGCTACGCAGGTGAAGCTGCCGCTGCTGTTTTGGAGCATGCTTTCAGCAGCGGACTGAGCCAGGTGGTGGCTGTGACAAATCCCGCCAACGAGGCTTCCCAAACGGTGTGCCGCCGCCTTGGCATGGCTCACCAGGGCCCCACTGATTTGTACTACAACGCCACCTGCGAGCTGTTCACCATAGCCAGTCCCGGCTCCAGCAACTAGTAGTATCAACGGCCGATGCGCGGCTGCTGCCTCGGTCACTAAAGTAAGCAGCGGCAGTTGGTGCGCCGGCCCAGGCCGCAAGCCTCCCGCTGACAGAAAAGAGACGCCATGAGCATCAGCAGTAATGTCGACGCACGAACCTCCCAGTTGCATGCTGCCGACTCCCATGACCTGATCCGGGTGCGAGGCGCTCGCGTGAACAACCTCAAGGACATCAGCGTAGAGATCCCCAAGCGCCGCTTGACGGTGTTCACTGGCGTCTCCGGCTCGGGCAAGAGTTCATTGGTCTTTGGCACCATTGCGGCAGAGTCCCAGCGCATGATCAACGAGACCTACAGTGCCTTTGTGCAGGGCTTCATGCCAACACTGGCCCGGCCCGATGTGGATGTGCTGGAGGGTCTTACCACCGCCATTTTGGTGGACCAGGAGCGGATGGGTGCCAACCCGCGCTCAACCGTTGGCACCGTGACGGACGCCAACGCCATGCTTCGCATTGTTTTCAGCCGCCTGGCCCAGCCACACATCGGATCCCCACAGGCTTATTCCTTCAACGTGGCCTCGGTCAGTGGTGCAGGCGCCATCACCATTGAAAGGGGAGGGGAGAAGGTCAAGGAACGCCGCAGCTTCTCCGTGACCGGCGGAATGTGCCCGCGCTGTGAAGGCACGGGCAACGTCAAGGACTTCAATCTGGAAGCCCTTTTCGACGCCGGGAAGTCCCTTTCCGAGGGGGCGCTCAGCGTCCCCGGATACAGCATGGACGGCTGGTACGGGCGCATCTTCGGCGGTACCGGCTTCTTCGACATGGACAAGCCGCTTGGCAAGTACACCAAGAAGGAACTCCACGACCTGCTGTACAGGGAGCCCACCAAAGTCAAGGTTGAGGGCATCAACTTGACCTACGAGGGCATCATCCCCAAGATGCAGAAGTCCATGCTGGCCAAGGATGTGGACGCCATGCAGCCGCACATCCGCGCCTTCGTGGAGCGCGCCGTGGTCTTCACTACCTGCCCCGAGTGCGCTGGCACCCGCTTGGCCGAGCATGCCCGCAACTCCACGATCAACGGCGTCAGCATCGCCGACGCGTGTGCCATGCAGATCAGCGACCTCGCCGCGTGGGTGCGATCGCTGGAGGAGCCCTCCGTGGCTCCGCTGTTGGAGGCGCTGGGGGAGACCCTTGACTCCTTCGTGGACATCGGACTGGGCTACCTATCGCTGGACCGGCCCTCCGGAACACTGTCCGGTGGTGAGTCACAACGCACCAAAATGATTCGCCACCTGGGCTCGTCCCTGACAGACATCACCTATGTGTTCGATGAGCCCACCATTGGCCTGCACCCGCATGACATTGCCCGCATGAACACGCTCCTGCTCCAGCTTCGCGACAAGGGCAACACTGTGCTGGTGGTGGAACACAAGCCGGAAGCCATTGCCATCGCCGACCATGTCATCGATCTGGGGCCGCGCGCCGGATCCGACGGCGGTGAAGTGGTGTATCAGGGCAGCATCGAGGGGCTGCGCGCCAGTGGCACCCTGACCGGCAAGCACCTGGACGACAAGGTGTCGCTGAAGGATTCGTTCCGCAAGTCAACCGGGGCGATGGAAGTCCGGGGCGCCAACGAGAACAACCTCAAGAACGTCGACGTGAACATCCCGCTGGGCATGCTCACAGTGGTCACCGGTGTGGCCGGTTCGGGCAAGAGCTCTCTGATCCACGGTTCCGTGTCCGGCCGCGAGGGCGTGGTGACCGTGGACCAGGGCGCCATCCGTGGCTCCCGCCGCAGCAACCCCGCCACGTATACAGGCATGCTTGAACCCATCCGCAAGGCCTTTGCCAAGGCCAACGGTGTCAAGCCTGCATTGTTCAGCGCCAACTCCGAGGGCGCCTGCCCCACGTGCAACGGCGCGGGCGTCATCTACACGGACCTGGGCATGATGGCCGGCGTCTCCACCGTTTGCGAGGAGTGCGAGGGCCGACGTTTCCAGGCCGCCGTCCTGGAGTATCACCTGGGCGGGAAGAACATTAGCGAAGTGCTGGGCATGTCGGTGGACGCGGCCGAGGAATTCTTTCGCGACGGCGAAGCGAAGTTGCTGGCCGCGCACAAGATCCTGTCCCGGCTGGCCGACGTCGGACTTGGATACCTCAAGCTGGGCCAGCCGCTGACCACCCTCTCCGGCGGTGAGCGCCAGCGCATCAAATTGGCCACGCACCTGGGGGAGAAGGGCGGCGTCTACGTCCTGGACGAGCCCACCACCGGCCTGCACCTGGCCGACGTCGAAAAGCTCCTGGGGCTGTTGGACAGGCTTGTGGATTCCGGCAAATCAGTCATCGTGATTGAGCACCACCAGGCCGTCATGGCCCACGCGGACTGGATTATCGACATTGGCCCCGGCGCAGGCCACGACGGTGGAAACATTGTCTTTGAGGGCACGCCGGCCAAGCTGGTGGCATCGCGGGCGACGCTGACGGGCCAGCACCTGGCAGCCTATGTTGGCGCTTAGCGAATTGTTAGAACATTAATTCGAATAATTCGGGGGAGTTGCCCTCAGAAGATCCCACTTCTCAGTGGTCTTCGATCACCCGGGATGGGACTGAGCTGGCATTTGTGGCTTGTGGCGCTGGTCCAGTGGTGGTAATTCTGCACGGATTGGCGGGGGAGTCGGGTGAGTTTGCGCCCACCATGGCCGCCTTGGCGCAGCAGTATCGCGTGGTGGCGCTGGACCAGCGGGGCCATGGGCGCAGCACGCGACGCCCGGCGGACGTTTCCAGGGATTCCTTTGTGCAGGACGTTGTTGCACTCATTGCTCACGTCAGCCACGATTCGCCAGTTCATCTTGTGGGGCAATCCATGGGAGCTCACACGGCCATGTTGGTGGCGGCGGCGCGGCCGGATCTCATCGATTCGCTGGTGTTGCTTGAGAGTGACGCCGGTTCCGGAACGCTGGACGACGCCGTTGGGCTGGGTGAGTTCTTTGCCAGTTGGCCCGTTCACTTTACGGACGATGCCGAGGCTTTGGCATTTCTGGGGGATTCGCCCATTGCGGCAGCCTGGGTGAAATCCCTGGAACGGCGGAACGACGGGCTCTGGCCACGGTTTGATGCCGACATCATGGAATCCTGCATCCGCCACGTGATGCGACCACGTTGGGATGAATGGGTTTCAGTGCGCGCCAGAACGCTTGTGGTGTACGCCGACGGCGGGATGTTCACCGAGGCGCACAAGCAGGAGTTCGTCAGCCGGCGTCCCGGGACTCTGCGTGCTGACTTAGCCAACGCCAGCCACGACGCCCATCTGGACCAGTTAGAAGGCTGGATCCGCATCCTGACGAGGTTCCTCAATACGGCCTGAAAGGTGCCGCTAGTCCCCTAAACTCAACCCTTTCCATTGCGCCGATAATCTACATTATGTCAAGTAGAAGTTACTTTATGTGCGCTGGACGCATCGGCAAAGAAACTCAATCAGGACTGTCTCTTGTCATCTAAGTTGAAGCATTCACCCGGCGTATCCCACTAGAACTGACGCATTGCGTCGGAGATTGTCATTACAGTTGAAGCACGGGACACCGTTTGATGGAGTCCGAAGCCAACGTCGGACACGCAGTTCTTGCAGGCACCTTGAACTTCAGGGCGCAATTCTCCTCTGCCTCCATCACCAGTCACCAGTCACCTCTCAGATTCATGGACGATCCCCTTCGACCACTCTCTCCCGATCCGACGTCCCGCAGCCCACAAGGGACAACATAATCTTGCGGGACTGTGGTGGTGTGCCACGAACCAGCCCCATGTCGGGTTCGAGTCTTGGGGCGAACGTGACCAGCTGATGCGATTGGACTTTGATCCAGACGTAGTAGGCGTGGCCTCGCAACCCTTTAGGATTACTCTTCTGGCAGCACTCCCCCAGGCAACCCACATGCCTGACTACTTCGTCCGGCAGGCTGAAGGAACCGGCGTTGTTATAGACGCCCGTACCGACGCCCTGGTCAAACCCGCCGACGAGGACGTCTTTGGTGCCACCGCCCAGCTTTGCGCATCAGTGGGCTGGAGCTATGAGCGACTCGGCGAGTTGAAATCCAACTCCGGCGCCAACCTGCGCTGGATCGCCGGCTACCGTCATCCCCGATGCGATCGGGAAGAGTTTACATCCGCCATACTTGAACGGCTAAACGCCGCAGGATCAGAATCCATCCGTGAACTTGCCTGTGCCATTGGTGATCCGATCTGCGTCCTCCCAACCGTGTTCCACCTGATATGGCGACATCAAATCACCACCGATTTGTTGGGCTGTCCCTGCACCTTGAGAGCATTGTCAACAAGGTCCAGACACGATGAACAACGGCAACACAGCAATGCTCATCGGCGATCGTGTTTCCTTCCGCGGCGTGATCTACAGCCTCTCCGGAATTGACGGAGATGTCGCTCTTCTGACCGCAGCTGGCGAACTACCGGTGGCCATAAAGGTTGCCTCGCTCTTTGCTGACCACAGCTTTGAAATGCTCGACTCCACACCCCTGCGCCGGCGTATCAACGGGCCATCAACCCTTTTCGACTCCTTGCCAGCCGACGGACAAGCGAAAGCTCGATGGTGGGAAGGACACGTCACCGAGGTTCTCGACGGAATGCCACGCAACGCAGTCCAAGGACAAATTCCCCGCCACGATTATGACGTCAGAACTCGGTCGCTACGCCAGCGAGAACTGACCAAACATGCTGAACTCCTTGCCTCGGGCGAGGATCCCAGCTTTAACAAACTGCAACGACTCGTACGCGCCTATCTCAATCAAGGCATCCTAGGGTTTGTCGGCCGGCTGACTGAAGGCCGCCACGCGACAGGTTCCGCGCGAACTAGACGCACGCTGGCCCAGCAACCACCAGGACCTTTCGGGGCCGTCTACCCTGTCAGGCCAGGAGAACTGATGCAGATCGACTCCACTCCCCTGGATATCGCCGTCGAACTCGACGACGGGGTTATTGGACGGGTCGAGTTGACGGCCATGGTCGATATTGCCACACGCAGCCTCCATTGCAGCGTCCGACTTGCCTTACCGGTCGATGATATCCATCGATGAACGCCTCGCTGGGGCCGCTGCGAAACCCGTCATCGTTCCGGAAACCATTGTCTGTGACCACGGGAAGGCTTACCTCTCGAACACCTTCAAGAGTGCCTGCCGCAGCCAGGGCATCAACCTCCAACCAGCCCACCCCGACACCCCTACCGACAAACCGGTCATCGAGCGGACACTCCAATCCATCGGAACGCTTTTCGCCCAATACATCACCGGATACCTTGGATCCTCAGTTGAACGGCGCGGCAAAAATACCGAGAAGCAGGCCGTGTTCTCCCTCCCTGAGATCCAAGACCTCCTGGACGAATGGATCATTACCGGTTGGCAGAACCGCCCCCACGACGGATTGCGGGATCCCTTCACGTCATCCCGGGTGCTGACCCCGAATGAAAAATACGCCGCATTGCTGGCCGTCTGCGGATACGTCCCTGCCCCTTTCAGCGCCGAAGACTTCCTCGAACTAATGCCCGCGGAAATACGCGTCATCAACAGCTACGGGGTCAAAATCAGGCACCGCATCTACGACACCGAAGATCTGAACCCCTATCTTGGTCAAAAATCCGGAATGAAGGCCATCAACGGCCTCTGGGAGGTCAAATATGATCCCTACGACGCAGCTTGCGTCTGGATCCGCAACCATCAAGATGGCGGCTGGATCACCGCCTACTGGCGTCAACTTCAAACGAGTCCACAACCATTCGGCGACGATATATGGAACTACGGCCGCCAAATCGTCGCAGAACGCGGCGTCACCACGCCGTCAGAGGAGAGCATCAAGGCTGCAGTTGATGCCATCCTTGACAAGGCCTCACCGCCAGCCAAACCCGCGGCAAGGCAACGAAAGAATCAACGAGCAGTGGCCCGTAACAAGGCTGCCATCAGCTCGCAACGCCCGCGCCCCCACGTCGGCCAACCTCCGGAAGATGCAAAGCTCCCGGTGACGATCGAACCAGTGTCGGATCAGGAAAAGGACTCTCCGCGGATCGCCAAGATCATTCCCTTGAAGGTCTATGGCCCCCAAAAGGAGGCCGACAAATGGTGGTAACAGAACTCCCAACTAGCGGTCGCGCGCCCACCACCACGCTGCAGGGCTGGCGGAGTTTCGTGGCCTCCACCGCACCCACCATCGAGCTGGTCGACACCGCCGTATTGGCTGCGATGAGTGTTGCCCGGCGCGAAACCTACGACGAACAACGTATCAGCCACCACTCAGAATTTGTCCTGGCAGAAACATCCACAGTCCGCAAGATTGCAAACCAGGGCAAGATCCCGGTGATGCTCAACCAGCGCGAGATCAGCGCCCGCCGCGGCCTGATCGTCTCAGGCCCCTGGGCGTCAGGAAAGACCACGGCGATCAAGCTCCTGAGCAAAACCCACGAACTACTCGTCAAACGGAAATATCCCCACCAGCGGGACCGGATCCCGGTCGTCTACATCACCACTCCCCCGAAAGGCTCCCCCAAGAAGCTCGCCAGCGAATTCGCGAACTTCCTCGGGCTTCACTACCGAGCCAGACAGAACGTGACCGACATAGCCGACGCCGTGTGCCAAGTCCTGACCACGGCGAAAACCGTCCTCGTCATTGTCGATGAAATCCACAACCTTAATCTGGCCACCAGCGCCGGGGAAGACATGTCCGACCACCTGAAGTACTTCACCGAACACATGCAGGCGGCCTTCGTCTATGCGGGCATCAACGTGGAGAATTCCGGCTTGTTCACCGGCATGCGGGGCCGGCAAATCTCTAGCCGATCCGTGCTGATGACCACCGGGCCCTTCCCGCTCACCGAGGAATGGGACTCACTCGTCGCGACCCTCGAAGACGGCCTGCGCCTCCACGAACACGTACCGCATACGCTTACGGCCCAGAGCAAGTACCTGCACCACCGCACGGCCGGCAGTATCAGCAGCCTCTTCCGCCTCATCCGCGAAGCAGCCATCTTGGCCATCCTCAACGGCACAGAACGAATAGACCGAACCCTGCTCGATGACATCATCTTGGACCACGCCGCCGAATCCATCGCGCCCCGGCCAGCGGCCCTGTACCCCTCCAGTCAATGACTACACGCCAGTACCGACTAGCACCGGATCGCCCCCTACCCAGACCGGTGCGCCCCTACCAGGATGAGACAACCCGGTCCTTTATCCGGCGCATCAACAGCGCCAACGTGCTCACCCACGGCGAACTCATCAAGACAATGTGCAGGGATCGACGGCCGTGGATGTATGACCTCGCCACGTGGAACGGCACCCTTCCGGACATCTTCGTGCTGGAGATGCCACAACTGGCCAACAGCCACCCGAATCCGCGGCTGCGGGAAAACTAGTTGGCCGGCCAACCCGAACCACCCATGCCCCCGCCTGCCACCACTGCACCCTGGCCCGAGGCGCCGGTCCCTACGTGGAGGTCTACACCACCCACGAACGAGTTATCTGTCCGGATCACGGACTCTGGATCGGAGACGGCATCGGCACAATCGCAGACCAATTCAGAATCGACGCTTGCCGGGAAATCATTGAAGCTTGGCACCACCACAAGAACCTCATCACCCGACACGGACACGCACAAGTATGCCGCGCATTCCACATCTCCAGCGTCATCAACTGGAGCTGGTACGAGCAATTCCAGCATTTCAGCGCCGCCATGAACACATACGAATCCCTGACAGCAAACCACCCCCGAATACCCAACAGCCCGGCACTGGTTGCCGCGGCCCTCTACCCCTCAATCGTCACGCTCACCGCTGCGATCGCCTCCCCACACTGGCGATACATCGCCCGCTCACCCCGTCCCGAAATCTTCCTCAACAGAGTCCGCAACGAGATCATCGAGGGCTGGACACCGCAGGGCGCATTCGATCCGCTTCGGCACTGGATGGAAACCGACTGGACAGTAGAATTTCGTGGTTCCGACACAATCCTCCCGCCCAAGAACAGATGATCAAAATCCGGCACCAAGATACCTGCGCGCCGCCAAAGCCTGTACCGTATGTCGCCCGCTCACCGGACGAGCCACCGGACGGGTCAAACGGACACCCGTGGATCTTTCAAATCAAAAAGTCCAGGTCAGCGGCTATTTTGTCCGGTGAAGGACCGGCTTATGGGACAGTTTGGCTTCGCCTATACGGGAAACCCCTTGCGGGATGAATGTGGTTGTTTAGGCCGGACTCCCGTTGCGTGATCGAGGTATGAATCGGACCCTACGGTTGATAGTCCTCAAATTCCCAGTAGCCCAATCTACTCAATTGTTCTGATACCTCGCTCCACGTCGGTCCTTGGCAGGCCTCCACACGACCGACTAAATATGAACGAATGCGTTGCCAATTGAAGCCATCCACAATGAGATGATGACGTCCATTCCAAATACCGTCACGGGCAACCAGCTCGTCAATCCAGGCAGTGCTGCAGACTGTAATATCGAAGGACTCCTCTCCTGGCTCTCCCCCTGGTCCAGCCAGAAGCCGAATGCCTACTGACCAACTTTCCTCCTTGGGTCTCCAAGATTCCAAGTCATCGATCTCGAGGCTTCCAAGCCAACGAATTGCAGCTTTCATCAGTCGTCCTCCGTAATATTCAAGTGCACATTGTCGATTAGCCCGGGCGTATTTAGTCCCTAAAACCCGCTTTCGAAACGCGCATGGACCTTACCCAATTTGGCTTCCAGGATGGTGGCCGAAATCCGATAGGTCCATTTCTGCTAATCGGTACCCTACCGTCACTAGAGGACGCTCTGGGCTGGCGCGCGCTGGTCATTGAACACCTTGGTTCCACTTCCGTCCCAGGCCTCCCCGCCAAACCGATAATCGACATTGACCTCATCGTCGCCGACCCAAACGACGAGGCATGATACGTTCCGGCACTGGAACGCGCCGGTTTCGAACCACGGGTTCGGGAACCTTGGTGGTTTGGATATCGCGTCCTGCGCCACTTGGAGCCGCCTTGCCATCTGCACGTCATTGGCTACGACAGTCCCGAGGTAATCAAGCATCGAATCTTCCGCGACTGGCTTCGCGCCAATCCTGACGATCGCGTCCTCTACGCAGATACCAAGCGTGAGGCAGCAGCTTTGTCACAGGCCGCCGGCGAACCTTCCATGCAGTACAACGCCCGCAAGGAACTCGTCATTAAAGAGATTTACCGTAAGGCGTTCATCGCCACGGGTCTGCTCAAGACCTAGGAATTACCAGAAGGGACGCTCTGTCCCGCTAAGCGTTCCTTGCTCGGACAGCCTCAGCGTCTGGATCTTTGGCCTTTTTAGTGAGAAGGGCATGCCATCGGCGTCATAGTGCTCGTCCGTGTCGTTCCCAATCATCCTGCTCAGCAGCTTCCTCATCCCAGAAGTGGCCGTCGTGATGACGAACATATAAGAGGAATATCAGGCTCACGATGCCTAAAAGTAACACCACGAGGGACACGTAGCCACCCAAATCCCAAACATTAGGGGTGGCCAAGCGCACCACCACAGAAATCATTTGCAATACAGTCCAGGCAGTCCACAAGCCAAATTGGAAGCGGAAACCTCTGCGCGTCATCTTGGGTTGAAGTCTCTTGGAACGCCGAGCTTGGCTCATGTGTTGAAGGCTACAAGCGTATTAGCGAATTGGGAACACCACCGCTCATGCAGCCTGGATTGGGCTACTACCCTCTGGTGGATCTAGCCGTCCCGCTGAGCGTTCCACCTACGGGTGGATGAAGAGAATAGCGTTGCTGTGTTTGGATGAACTATGAGAGCTTACAGAAAGACTGTGTACGCGGCACTGGGGATTCTGCTGGTTCTTGCATCAGTAGTTGGCGTTGTTCTGGTGTACCTTGGGCCGTGGCGGACGTGTCCTGACGTGGGCAATTCTATGGGCTGCGAAGCGACCTCAGGTGACATAGGCCTACTTGGTGTTTCAATTATTGTTCTGGTCGTTGGAATAGTGTTTCAGGCTATATCTATGTCCATGAGGCGCGAGCGAATTCCGTCCGATGCTGCCGGCCACTTTGGGAAACTCAACTAGCGTCCGAGAGTAGCCGGATCCTCCGGAATGTGGGAGACCTCGATCTATGCTGGACCGTCCCGGAGAGCGTTCCCCTTGCAGCCGGGTGGCAGACGTTGCCTGCTTCGTCCGGTATCGCTATGACTGAGCCTTAACGGTTAGGGATCCCCGCGATGAACTTTCTCATTATGGAAGTAAAAGAAGACCACCAATATTGTCACGCCGGCTGCAATTAGAAGTACCAGCCATTTCCCCTCGGTCACACCAAAATAGATGCCAGCTATCAGCATGGCAATTGCTATGATTCCCATGATCAGGGCGGAGAATCTTCCTCTTTCGCGGTAAGTTACTACTGGTCTTTTTTCTGGTGACATTATCACTCCTAATTTAGAATGCTCTGGCTACATTAGCTAGGTCGCCTAGGAACCCAAGGTATCCCAAACCGTTCCCCATACGACGCGGCAGCCCCTAGCTCAAATCGTTGCATATCCTGCTCTCGCATCGTAGTGTTCGCTCATGGTGCGTATGAAGCCTTCTCCACGCAACCAGACCGCCCTTATCTTGGTCATGGCCGCTTGTGTCTTCACCTTCGTCGGGCAAGCCCTGATCATCAGCACGCCTGGTGCTCATTTTCTGTCATGGGTTCTTCTGATTTCGACCGTGCTCTTGTTTGCCGCGGCGGCAGTCATCTACGTGCGCCAGGGCAAAGGCCCAGGTACTCCGCCCAGTGGATCCTAGAGGCCAATTCATGTGGGATCCTCACCGCACGGGCTGTGATTCTCGCAGCCGCTCGGTCTAATCCACCAAGCTAACAATTTTGAGGCATAGGCCGTCCCTCTGGGGGTTGCTCAGCGGTCGCCAGTGCTGATCATTATCGAAAGCACAGCATCAGCACTCCCCGTGAGCCAGACTGCACAGTGGATCTCCGGGTTCCCTTCAAATGACACTAAGTTGACCTCGTCCTCGTTGTAGGTGGCCAGGGCCGCCAATAGCCGGTCAACGCTTGCAGACAGGGGATGGGATTGCGGTAACCGGGCACGTCGCCGCCTGTAGATTACGCGCAGGTCTCGCGTTGTGACAGGTCGAATGACTAGCTCGTCGGCCTGCGTGGTCTCAACGAAGTCAATATGTCGAGCCTGATCTGCCGTCGGCGTCGCCGCTAGGAGCAGGCGCACGAGTTCAGTTCTCTTGATCGTTCGATCGCGCATTACGGAAGCACCTCCGCGTCGAACCCCGATCCGTGCGCCTGCACCTCAAAATCATCATTGATGTCTGAGGAGTGGACTAGCCCGCCTGCAACGGATGACCCAGGAATCCGTAACACGACTCCGTCTTGGCAACACATCCCGTCCACCACTCTCCGATCCGTCGTCCATGAAATGAATTCACTTCGAGCATCACCTTTGTTGTCATCCTCAGCGTAGACCTTGCCACCACGCCGCCTTGTCATGCGCCACTACAGCGCGTCTAGGTGATCTGGATGGCCACTTGCTCCCCCGCGGTAGAGTCTAACGTTGCCCACGATCCTTGCAGAATAGTTGGTCAATAGGGGTGCAGTTGCCAGTCGGCTGTGGGCCGCTAGCTGTACTTGGCCATCACGCTGGTGACACTCGGCGGATGGGTGTTGCTCCGATGCCGGTGTGGATGCGTTCATTGTTGTAGTGGTTGAGCCGGGGGTCAAGGTGGGGCGCCGAGCCGGCAAAAGCGACTGATCCACACCCAGGCGTCCCGTAGAGGGTTCCTCTGTGGGATGGAGTTGGGTACCGAGAGCCGAAGTAGGACTCGGCATTTAGCATAAGTGCTATATTGCTAAATATGGTAGACACGGCGTCCGACATCTTTACGGCTTTGGCTCATCCCACGCGGCGGCAAATTTTGCAGGACCTCAAGGATGGTGAGCTTGCTGCTGGTGCGATTGCGTCACGGTTCCAAGCCACCGGGCCGACCATATCTCGGCACCTGAGTGTCTTACGCCAAGCGGGACTCGTTACCGAACGTCGTGACGCCAACCGGATCTTGTACTCCCTCGCGGGGGAACGCCTGGCACACTCGGTCGGTGATTTTCTTTCTTCCGTTTGCCCCGAGCAGATCGTGCTGCGTGAAGTGCGCAGACACAAGGCTGGACGCATGGGCCAGGTGAAGGGATAAATGGCGCTGTCATCGCTCGTTACCCCTTGGTACAAGCGCACCCCCGCTCGAGCCGGTGGTGGCCAAGAACAATCAGGCTCAGTTGCCCCGACATCGATCCTCGACTATCAATCACCAGCTGTCGCAGAATTGATTGCCCGCTCACGCGAGCTTGCCCAATCCCCAGGAAGTATTGAGGTGCTCAAGGCAGCGCACTCGATCATCGGCAATGAAATACGCGCTGTTTACGCCTTAGAGGAGAACACGCCCACTTCGCGCACCATGAGCCGAGGCTTCGGTTCATGCAGTCAACGGCTGGCGCTTCTAGAAAGTGTCGCACGTGCCCTCGGTGTTCCCACCCGGGTGCGCATACTGCTCATCGATCGATCCTTTTGGTACTCACGCTTCCCACACATTGGCTTTGTCCTTCCTGACTGCATACTGCTTGCCTGGCCCGAGTTCAACATCGATCAGTGGCAACCCGTGTCCGAGCTATTCGGCCCGATCGGATGCCGCGGCGGCGAACCATTCACAAACAAAGATTCCGAAACGCTTTTCGAGGCAGTAGGGCGCTGCGCCGTCGATTGGGACGACCGAGCAGGAAACGATGCCTACAACCTCTCACGCTTCGTCCGCGCCGACTACGGCTACTTCACGAACCGGGATCAGGCCTTCCATCAGCTTGGGCAAACTCTCTGCACCCCGTCGCGCCTCATCGCAGACCCTGTCCTGCGCCGCATCGGAGCCTAAATAAATCCCCCCGCTTCCACGAATACGCAGAGCAATGCCTTCACCGTTGCTGCGCCCACGTGTCACAGGGGTTCCGCTATCGTGCAAATTAACGATTCACGCACAGCTTTAAGGCAAAGAGCAACGAAATCCGAGTACAAGACAAGCGTTCTATCTCTCGTATCTATGAACACCAACCGGCCCGGTTACCGTTCCCCATTGGGACGTAGCTTAGGCTCGCTGGCTACTTCACGAGTACGCGCATATGCAATTTGAATCCATTGACAAACGGCCCACTTTCGATGCAGCTGCCGGATCTGACAGAGTGAGTCCATGGATATCACTTGGTTACTCGTCGTCTTCATTCTCATCATGCTGTTCGCAAGCATCAGCATTGTTGGGGCTCTGCATCGGATTCGCAACGCGAGCGAAAAGGCCCTCGCCATCCTGGAAAGTCAGACCGCTGGGCAAAATACGGACAACTCGTCCCGGTAGCGGTTCCGCTTGCGGAGCGCTTTGCCATTGGGAGAGTGTTGCGGAGCTCAGAAACGGAAGTGATCATCGAGAATAGGGTCATGCCGCACCCCAACGACATCGTGACGTTTCACGAACAACCTGTTCCCGAAGGGCAATCGCCCTATGTTCCTGATGCCGGACCATCACTGAATTTCGACATAGTCGAATGGAGTGATACCTGGTCCGACCAATTCCAGTTGCTCGCCAAGCAGATCGAGGATGCTCTGGGTTGGCGCGCGCTGGTCATCGAACATGTTGGTTCGACTTCCGTTCCAGGCCTCCCCGCCAAACCGATTATCGACATTGACCTGATCGTCGCCGACCCAAATGATGAGGCGTCATACGTTCCGGCACTTGAACGTGCCGGATTCGAACTACGGGTTCGGGAACCGTGGTGGTTTGGGCATCGCGTCCTGCGCCGCTTGGAGCCGGCTTGCCATCTGCATGTTTTTGGCTATGACAGTCCTGAAGTAGTCAAGCATCGAATCTTCCGCGACTGGCTTCGCGCCAATCCTGATGATCGCGCTCTCTACGCAGATACCAAGCGTGAGGCGGCGGCTTTGTCGCGGGCCGCCGGCGAACATTCCATGCAGTACAACGCCCGCAAGGAACACGTCATCAAAGAGATTTACCGTAAAGCGTTCATCGCCACAGGTCTACTCAAGGCCTAGGAACTATCGGAAGGGGCGCCCCGTCCCGCAAAGCGTTCCCGTTGCGGACGTGAAAGCTCCGTCGTCGCCTTGGAGGAACACGACAACATGTCATTGCCGAATTGTCTGAGACCAAGGGGCTTAGTATGGGGAACATGAACCTGAACCGCATGTCTTGGTGGTGGCTGTCCTAACAGCCGGTTCAATCGTGTCCGCGGGCTGTACAGCAGCCCGCGAAGACTTTCTCTCCGCTATCCGCAGCGCTGTGCAGCCTCCCACGCTCAGATAGAGGAATAGCCATGAATTCATTTGCAACAACACAACTGCGCTCAACTGAACTAGCTCAATCCATTTCCGAGGCACCCCAAAACTACCGGGTCCTCACGGGCGAACGCCCAACCGGACCACTACATTTGGGGCACTTCTTCGGCAGCATCGTGGAGCGTTTGAGGCTCCAACGAGCCGGGGTCGAATCCTTCGTGATCCTGGCCGACTACCAGGTGATCACGGACCGCGATCTAATGCCCCACGTGCGTGAGTTCGTGCACGGGGCTGTTTTGGACTACCTGGCCGCGGGCATGGACCCTGAGCAGACCACGATTTTCACCCACTCGTCGGTGCCGGCCCTGAACCAATTAATGCTGCCGTTTCTCAGCCTGGTCACCGAGGCCGAATTGCACCGCAACCCCACGGTGAAAGCCGAACTAGCGGCATCGGGACGCGCCCTGAGTGGGCTGCTGCTCACCTACCCGGTGCATCAGGCAGCCGACATTCTTTTCTGCAAGGGGAATCTGGTTCCCGTGGGAAAGGACAACCTGCCGCATATCGAGATGACACGCGTTATTGCCCGTCGTTTCAACGAACGATATGCCACGGTTTTCCCAGAACCAGAGGCGCTGATTACCTCAACCCCCGAGGTGCCGGGTCTTGATGGGCGCAAGATGTCCAAGAGCTACGGCAACGCCATTTCGCTGGGTATGTCACCGGATGAGACCGCCCAGGTTATTCGCCGCACCACCACGGACGCGGAACGTAGAATCACCTTCGACCCCCAATCGCGCCCTGGGGTATCGGCGCTCCTTTCCACTGCCGCCCTGTGCATGGGCGAGGCCCCAGAGGTGATTGCAGAAAGGATCGGGGATTCAGGAAGTGGTGCGCTGAAGCAGCTAACCGCTGAGGCCGTCAACGACTTCCTTGCCGGTCATCGAGAGCGCCGGTCAGAATTAGCCGGAGACCCCGGATACGTCAGCCAGATCCTCAAACGGGGCAACGAACGAGCCAATCATGAGGCAAACCAAACCCTCGATGAAGTGCGTATGGCCATGGGCACAAACTACTAGCACCCAACAAGCATGACCATCTGCGGCTGTTTATCTCCGCAGCTGCCGGGCGGTTCAACTCAAATTCGTTGCGCAGACGTGAGCCGCCCGGGCAACCGGGGTGTTAGCCAGCGAGTAGCGGCAGACCGTCCCAGTCAAGGTTAGTCAACCGGGCAGGCTGCATGTGCTTCAGATCGCCATCGCGAGCACGCCATATCCCATCGCGATAAGGAACGACAGCACGGCAAGAACAAGCGTGACAGGCACCATCGTGCAACGCTCGGGCTTGCTGCGCGAGATGGCGTTCATCAGGATGCCGAGCACGAAGTAAGCGAAGATCACCCACATTGCGATCTCGGCGAACGGCGAGGGGAACACGTCTACCGCTCCTACGCGGTCCCACGCGATCACGGCGATCAGCACGTAGATGATGATCGATACCGCACTGCCGATGCGCAAACGCTCCGGAAGTACGCGGTGCTGTCCACCCCACGCGAAGCGGCCGAGCGGAGCACCGAAGACGAGCGCCAATTGGAAGGCCGCCAGTAGTGCCAGGACGACTGTGAGCGTAAGCGCGAAAGGCATAGAAGTACTGTAGCGGGCAGACCTCGATTTAAGGATGTGGCGAGAGCCGCCCTCCACCCGAGGCGGCCCCGGCGCTACAAACGACAGCACCCGCATGCGGATCCCCTTGCGGGCTGCCCCCTGCGCCAAATAGCGCTGTGAAAACGCCGCCATCTATCACTGCAAGTCACAACCTCAAGTTGACATCTTTTCCATTGGGAGAGTGTTTCGCAGGGTTTACGTCTTGTTGGGGTATGTCCCAGCTGGACGCGGGATTGCCCCTGGCGACGTGCTCAGGAGCGTTGGACCTCCAGGGGTCAACTCTAGTGACTGAATTGGAAGAGCGATGGGCTGGACTTCAGAAGAAGCTGCCCGTTTAGGGTTCCACTTATGGGCACCGGGGGCGATATTCGGCGCTGCGAAAAAGCCGCCATTTATCGCTGCGATCCACACCCCAAGGGGGATGCGGCGGGGCAGATAGCTGATGGCTCCGAGCTCGTGCGTCGCTGGGCAGTGAGGCGAACATCTTAAGGACAGGCTTGGATGTGCTGCGGATTTCGGCGGGTGGAATCCCACACCGGCCAGCTTGGTCATTCTAACCTTTACACGAATCGCCATTATTTTAGTATTGATTCGTTGTGGTGCCGTAGTTGTGAGAGCCTGCTGATGGTGCGGTCAATGTCGAGAGGCCCTCTCGATGTGGCTGCCAGTTCATGAATAGGGACTGTAGCGATGAAGGTGACAAGGATCTGCCTGTCATAGAGCACGTCGATCAGGTTCGCGAATCGTTGCGCGGGTTCCCTGTCAAGCTCCGTGAGGCTTGGTATGTCGCTTATCAGCCATGTCGGGTGGCGAGCAGCAAGGTCGAGGTAGTCGCTGCTGCCTGTCTCGGACTCACACAGGTCACTGAATCTAAACCAGAGTAGCTCATGGTCTGCTTGTACAACATTCAGCAACCGTCCGCTCACGGTGACCGTCGCAGCGCTACTGGCTCCGTGAGTTGACAGCCCGAGCTCACGATATTGCGCTGCCGTGCCTGGACTCAGCCATACTCCGGAGGAGAACCCTTGCGTGTGCTCTGAATCCAGCCTGTAGTCGCGCGTGCCACGAATCTCCAAGACCTCAAGCTTCTCAGCGATCACCTCGATGGTGGGAAGAAACATGTCGTGAAAGAGAGGGTTGGGAAACAATCCATCTGGTGGATAGTTCGACGTGACTATCAGCCTGATCGGTCGCACAAAGAGTGCTAGCAACATCCGCCGAATAAACATTGAGTCACCGACATCATGGACGTGGAACTCATCGAAGCAGAGTACATCGACCTCGTTGAGAAGCTCGTCGAGGGCTCTCTCGATCGAGTTCCCGTTCTTAGTAATAGCCTGATGGAGTTGATGGAAGAACTCGTGGAAATGTACGCGCCTTTTGCGAGACGATGAGATCGCATCGTAGTAGACATTCAAGATCCAGCTCTTGCCACACCCCACGGGTCCCCACAGGTAGAAGCCATGCTCGGCAGATGCCATAAGGGCCCCAATCGCCTCACGCTGCGCTTCATCGATTGTGAATCCCTCGGAGATGGCAGCACGCTCGAAAACTTCGACTGTAATACTTTCGAGTGGCGACGGATGATGCCTTCTCTTCGTCAGCCAATTCCGTCGAAACCAGCTCATCTCGGACTCCTTTGTTCACCACCCAGTTGCCTCTATAATTATAGAGGCAACTTGAAAGGGGCCCAAAAATCTCACGAACTACATTGAGACGCGAACTTATCTGTGAGGCGGCGGTGGATCTTCTTGCCCGTGGCGGTGGCCATGCCGTTAGTCATCAAGCTATTGATCGCCACTTGGCTTTGCCTGCCGGATCAACGTCCTACTACTTCAGGACCCGCCATGCACTTTTGTCCGCGACGATCGGGTATCTAACGAAGTGCTCGCGCGAGGCATTTGAAACTGCGCAACCTGAGCGAATGGCGACTCCTGATGCCGCATCAGCAGTAATTGCGTCGCAACTCGTGTTACTCCTCCACGAGCGACGAGGACACTCGCGCGCTCGGTACGCACTGATCGTTGAGACCGCCGAAGATCCCGAACTCGCTGACCTTCTTTCCGGGAACTTGTTCTCCTACCAGAGAGCAGTCGCCCTGTTCCGATCCCTCGGCCTGCATGAACCACAGCAAGCCGCAGCAGACCTGATTGCTGTCCTCGAAGGACTCCTTTTTGACCGCCTGTACGGGCGTCGGCGGCAATCCGAAACGACGACGCTCAAAGCACTCCAAGCCGAACTGGAACGCCCGATCCAGCTACTGCTCTCCAGCTTTGTACATGACGGCCAGAGGCACTCAGCGGGCACGTCACCGTCATCACAGAAGTTCCGTTCATAATGTGCCCGTTCAGGGTTCCACCTACGGACGCCACCAGGTCTGTGCAGACGACTTCTGAAAATGACAGCCCGTCGCCATTCCGCAGTAGCTGATCTGCGGGCAGTGATGGTTGGCAGAATTCACACAATTCAATCCAAACACGCATCCACTCCGAAGTATCTCTGTGGAAGGGAGCCCCTCTCATCATTTAGGACAGCAGGGCTGCCCCTTATCATAGGATTTTGACGCATGAAATTTGGTTCGGGTAAATTCAATGGGTTTTGGCCTTTCCTTGTCGGACCAGCACGGAGGCCGGAAGAGCTTGAACGGCCCCAGCCCGACTCGAGCCCTCAAGCAGAAGCGCCGCCTGACGCTTCGGAATTCCCCAAGGATTAACGAGTGGCCATATTCAGAACGCGAATCACCATGACACGTGTGGTGCCACGGCGGCGGTTCCGGTTGTGAGACGGCCAACGTCTCAAACACTTGCTTGACAGTGCTTTAGTCTCCGTCTGACTGACGTTTGCGTTCACGCACGGCCGCACTACCTAGGGGTATGGTCACCAGCAACAGAATGAGTACCGGAACCCCCATTGTGATGAATGGGCTGATGCGTAGAGGTATCGCTATTAGCCCACCTATGAAAATGGACGCCATGCCCCCAATCCAGACGATTCGGGTGTAGCGCTTAGCTGCGGGCCCGACGTTGTGTGCTTCCATGGGTCAACTCTAGTGACTGACTTGGAACAACGATGGCCTGAACCTCAGAAGAAACTGCCCGTTTGGGGTTGTGTTTATGGAAATGGAAGCACCAGGCGAAAGCCCTTGTCATTTAGTTCCCTCGACTACTGGAAATGACACGTGAGGGAATCATGGAGGTCATGACACGATGACTAATGGCTGGCCCAAGAGTGTAACTAGCGTTTGTAGGAATGCAGCGCCGTCTGCTCCGTCGATAATGCGATGGTCAGCGGACAACGTTAGCCGCAGCTGATGTCGTGCCATGATCTCGCCGTCCCGGATTACCACCTCGAGACCTGATCGCCCAGCAGCAAGGATCGCACCTTCGGGTGCGTTGATAATGGCGCTGAATGACTCCACTCCGTACATGCCTAGGTTGCTCACAGTAAAGGTGCCTCCGCTCAGTTGTGCCGGGCTCAATTTGCGTTCCTGGGCTGCAGCAGTCAAGGCTTTTGTCTCAGTTCCGAGCTGTGACGCGGGCTTGTGTGCAGCGTCGACCAGCACGGGAACCACAAGACCGGCTTCGACGGCCATGGCGACTCCAATGTTGATGCGCCCGTGGAGGAGTTTCTGGCCACCGTTCTCTGGTGAGTACGAGGCGTTAATGCCCGGGTGTTCCAGCAAGGCAAGGGCGCTGGCTCGCACGATAAAGTCGTTCATGCTGATTTTGGACCGCCCCATGGCCTGACGCTGGGCATTGATCTCCTCACGGAGCTGCACCAGTTCCTCGACGTCGGCCACTGATGTCAGCGAAAAGTGCGGGATAGTGCGGCTGCTTTCGCTCAACCGGGAGCTAATGACTTTCCTGACGCTAGTGAAGGGGGCAATGACGGATCCTCTCAGCACGTCCGAACCATTTTTCGAGTCCCCATCCGAGGTCTTGACGCCACCGTGCGTTGCTTTATCTCCGTCTCCCGGATTTGCTGGGGAATCCATCTCGGTTGCCGAGATCACGTCGGAACGTACGATTCTTCCGCCGGGGCCGGTGCCCGTGAGGAGTCCCATCGAGATTCCTCGTTCTTTTGCTTCCTTCCTCGCCAGTGGGGAGGAAAACGTGCGAGTGGCTAAAGCCGGGGTCTCTTTCAGCCCGGGTGTTGGCTTTTCGTGTCGTGTTGGTGTGGCCGAAGTGGCCAGCTCAAGTACCGAGACTGCCTTTGGTGTAGACGGGCCAGTCGGCACCGGTGCCGGTGCGTTGTCTTTGCCGTCATCTAGGAGCGCGATTGCCGTCCCAATTGGCGCGGACTGCCCTTCCTGAACAAGTACGGCATGGAAAATTCCGGCTTCATAGGCCTCATGTTCCATGACGGCCTTGTCGGTTTCAATCTCGACCAGAATGTCACCAATTTTGACGAGTTCACCTGGATTCTTGAGCCAGGCGTTGATTACTCCCTCCTCCATGGTGTCGGAGAGTCGTGGCATCTGAATTTCAATCATGGAAGAACTTCTCTCTTAAGAGCGCCGGGCCACAGCGGCAAGTGTTTGACGGATAGCCTCTTTTGCGTCCTGCGCCGATGGCATGGCGGCAGTCTCGAGGGATTTTGCGTAGGGCATGGGCACCTCGGCCATCGCTACCCTGCGAACCGGGGCGTCCAGCCAGTCGAATGCGCCGTCCGATATGGTCGCTGCGATCTCGGCACCAATGCCATAGGTCAGCCAGTCGTCTTCCAGAACGACGGCACAGTGGGTCTTTTTGACCGAGGCAATGATTGTTTCCCGGTCAAGGGGACGCAAGCTGCGTAGGTCCACCACTTCGACGTCGATTCCGTCGCTTTCCGCGAGCTGATTTGCTACGTCAAGGGCGACGGCGGCCATCCTGGAATAAGAGACAACGGTGATGTCAGCCCCTTGTCTGGTGACGGCGGCCCGTCCAATTTCCGCGGCCGTATTATCGTCTGGGACCTCGCCCTTGGTGTTGTACAGCGCAAGGTTTTCCAAGAAGAGCACGGGATCATCGTCGCGGATCGCGGCCAACAACAGGGCCTTGGCATCGGCCGGACTACTGGGAGCCACCACCTTCATGCCAGGAATGAAGGCGTAGAAGAGCTCAATGTTTTGTGAATGCGTCGCCCCCAATTGCTGACCCCCGCCACCGGGTGTCCGAATTACCAAGGGCACCTTGGCCTGTCCGCCGAACATGCCGTAGATCTTGGCAGCATGATTGACGATCTGGTCCAGTGCGATGAGGGAGAAATTGATGGTCATGATCTCCACCACCGGACGCAACCCCAGCATGGCCGCCCCAATAGCTGCTCCGGTGAATCCCTCTTCGGCGATGGGAGCATCCCGCACTCTCTTCTCGCCAAACTCGGCCAACATCCCTTGAGTGATCTTGTATGCGCCTTCGAACACCCCAATTTCCTCTCCGATCAGAAATACGTCGTTATCACGGCGCATTTCTGCCGCCAACGTGTCATGCAACGCCTGCCGGTACGTCATTATTGTCATGCTTGCTGTCCTGTCTGAGGGTAAGCGGACGGCTCAAACAAGGGGTCACCGGGAAGCCGCCGGGAGTCGTTGGGTACTGGGGAGGCGTAGGTGTAGTCGAAAAGAGTGTCCACAGTGGGGTGGGGGCTCGCCTCAGCAAAGTCCACCGCCTCCTGAACCATAAGGAGTGCTTGAACGTCAATGCGGGCGATATCGTCCTCTCCCAACAGCCCGGCAGCACCAAGTCTGGCCGCAAAACCTGCCACAGGATCGGCGTCCTTTAAAGCTGCCGCCTCTGCTGGAGTCCTGTATTTCGCCGGGTCGACGACGGAGTGTCCGCGCAGACGATTACTCGTCGCTTCCAGTAGGAAAGGCTTTCCGGATCGGGCGCTAGCCAGGGCGCTCTGAGCGGCGTCTCGCACGGCGAGCGGATCGTTTCCATCCACCCGTGCCGAAGCCATCCGGTACGAGGCAGCCCGCTTGTAAATATCGGGCTCTGCCGACGACTTCTCCACTGTGGTGCCCATGCCAAGACCGTTATTAATGACGACATACACAATGGGCAAACCCCACAATGCCGCTATATTCAGCGATTCATGAAAGGCACCAATGTTCGTGGTCCCTTCTCCCATGATGCACATGACCGCCTCGGGGCCAGTGACATAGTCAATGGCCAAGGCAGCACCGGTAGCCAGCGGAATCTGACCGCCCACAATGCCGTAACCGCCCAACAACCGGGCGCCCATATCGAAAAGGTGCATCGAACCGCCCCAACCTTTAGACACGCCGTCGGAGCGCCCATACAGCTCCGCCATGATGCGCCCTGGAGCTATGCCGCGGCCGAGCGCGTAACCGTGCTCACGATAATTCGTAAACAAATAGTCACTGGATTCCAGTGCGGACATCAAGCCCACCACCGTCGCCTCCTCGCCAAGGTTCAGATGGCAGTACCCGCCTATTTCGGCCTGCGTGTAGGCCCTGGCCGCTCTTTCCTCGAAGCGTCGAATCTCCACCATTTGACGATAGAAATGCAGCAATCTCTCGGGTTCCAAGGAATCGGTCTGAGCTGGAGGTGATTTTGCGGTGCGGGGTCGATTCTTCACACGGGGGGAACTCATAGAGGTCTCCTTCCTTCGCTCTCTTGGAGCCAATGAATCCTGATTATCTATGGATGGCGACAATCACTAAATGAAACTAGATCGTATCATTATAGAATGGGAGTAGCAGCACCTCGCAGCCAGCTCCGTCGCAAAGGACACCATGCACGTAAAACACACCACCGGCAGCCGGAAGAAGGGTCGGCCAAGTGATGATGAACGGGAGGAACGTAAAACGGCCATCCTTGACGCCGCGACTCAACTGTTTATCCGCAACGGTTATGGACAAACCACTGTTGATCAGCTGGCAGCCGCAGCACAGGTCACCAAACGCACCATTTATTCGTATTTCGGTGACAAGGCACTGGTTTTCACTGCCGTCATTGAACGTTTCCGTCGCGACTCGGTAGCTACTAGCCTCTCTTCGGGGGAATCTCTAGAAGATGTCTGTGCCAAAATCGTCTACGTGCTCCACTCGGACCAAGCCGTGGGATTGCATAGGCTGATGATCGCCGAGGCTGCACACTTTCCGGCTCTCTCCGCAGCATTTTATGCGAGTGGACCCCGAGGCTACATGGAATCCATAGCCGCAAGCCTGCCCCGATCGGTGCGTCCGACCGAGGCTTCTTTCCTATCAGAGACCGTGTTTAGCCTGCTTCTTGGCGAAAAGCATCGTCAGCGCCTGCTCGGGCTAGCTACCGCTCCTGACAGAGAAACAGCCAGCAAGCATGCTGCGGAAGCGCTCCGGGCACTCGGATTGTCAGCTGCCTAAGCCGTCCCAGTCAAGGTTCCGCTGCGGACAGCGATGAGCACCAATAGGGCTGGCGCCATAGTCGTCAACCGAAGTTAGCAGTCCTAGCAACCGGCCTTGGATGACGCCGCCCATGGAGGGCATTCGGAGTGTTTCAAGAAGGTCGCATGCGAGAACAGCCGAGAATCCCTCAGACATATGGCGCTGCATTATTCGCGGATGGTGTTGGTCTGTTGCGGTTCAAGCTGCCAGACTTCGAGCATGGAATTGCCTGATGACGCTGAGCCAGAGTTCACGATGCCTGCCGAGAATGATCTGCCTGGACATCCTTTTGAACCGGTCGTCATTCCGACCGACTTGGGGATGTTGTGTTGCCCCCGACCCTCACCCTTGAAGAGGCGTACAGAACCACCGTTTTCTTCGTGGAACAATACTTATCCCTCGAAGATTCACCGAGTATAGATTTCAGTCTCTTCTACCAATACATGCTCTCGGATCCCGCTGCTTCCGAAGACTTCACCGACGCTGTCCGCCGCATGAAGTCTTGGGATACAACTCTCTGACTCCTTGCGACGGCACTGCCTGAAACGTGTCGATGCCAGTGCGACATACTGATCCGACGAACGGCGGATCGGCCACGGAACCGACCTCATGAACCCGCAAGGGCACACTAGATCCCGAGCGAAGAACCCAATGCGTTGGTGGAAGTACTCCGTGATGGCCAATCACCCCGCAACATTCGACGCCAGGGTTCCTTCATCAATCTGGTCAAACGCTCTCATCGAATAGGAGCTGGCTCTACTCACGACGAGATGGGGCTGGCCAGCCACCACTCTCAGCAAAGACAACCAATTTCTGTCACGGAGCCGCGGTTACGACCGGTCAGGGTTGGTGCTACGGGCTGACCCCATTCTGTGTCCACCATTTGTACGCAATGGAAGCAACCGTCGGTAGTTTCCTGAGCTAGACCGCGCTTGTGTAGATCAGGGCTGGCGCTGCCGTCTCCAGAGTTTCGAGCTTTTGCATGGCTTCAATGAAATGATCTGTTCGTGTGTGAGCGTCCAGATGCTCTTGCGAGAGCCATCGTTCCGCAAGCATTAATTCACAAGGATCATCGCGAAGCTGAAGGAGCTCGTAGCTTACGCATCCGGGCTCTTTAAGTGTTGCGGCAGCCAGCTCTCGATAGACGCGGAGAGCCTCTTCGAGATTCCCCGGCGCAACCGAACATCCCACCAAGACGCTGATCATTCTTCTCCTAGGCTCAAAGACGGTTCGATGATGCTCTGCTGGTACATTCAGCTTCTGCTTGAGGCTACCAAGAATGAAGTTGCCTCGATTTCCCGCACGCGATGCTCCTTAACAAATAGGTTCGCCCCGCCAAGCAAATGATGTGTCGGCAAGCGTTGTTCGCGAGACACCTCAGTGAGGATCTCTGTAGCGGTTTTCGTTGCTCCTGCAGCCCACTGGCAAACTGATCAAATGACTGTCCAAATCATCCCGCTCAGCGCCCAACAATTCCCTACCTGGATCGAACGAAGCCGCCATGAATACGAATCCGATCTCATCACGACAGGCGAATCCCCGCAAGATGCACATAGGCGCGCAAAAGGGAGCCTCGATGCCGCGTTTCCTGAGAACGTTCCAACGATAGATAATGCCGTTTTCGATGTTCTTGACAGTACCGGCTCAACCATCGGCTACCTCTGGGTTGGAACTGACAGTTCTGAAGATAGCCACTCTTGGTGGGTCTGGGACATCGTCATTGATAATGAGCATCGCGGCAAGGGTCTGGGTAGGGCGACCATGAAACTAGCGGAGGACTACGCGCGTTCCCACGGTGCCCACACGCTTGGACTCAGCGTCTTCGGATTCAACCACGGCGCCCGAAAGCTATACGAATCAATGGGATACGAGACAGTGACCACGAAGATGAAGAAGCAACTTTAATCCATGGATCTGAGCCACTGAGGCCCCAAAACGACGAACGGGCCAGGCATGTCTTCTTTGAGACTTGCAGGCCAGACCCATGCGCCCGATACAACAGCGTGGATTGAGTTCAGAATCCATCAACGGCGCCTCCGCCGAGTCACACAGTCGCGTCTCCTGTCCCACAGAACGTTCCGCAAAAGACGCTGCCCCGCCTCTGAGATCACTTGCGATAGCTAACGCAGTGGTAGACCCGCATCGTTGCCTACGTTCTGGCAGAAAAGAAGGATTCAATCTCCTGCGCCACGTTGCTGAGCTCCTCACCTGGATCAAGGAGCAGCACGCCAGCCAAGCTCCACCCCCGAGGAACTGAAGTCTGAGAAATTTCGAAATCAAGACTGACGTGGCCGTCATGCCTCGCACTGATCCGGAGGTCCCCCTCGAGTGATTCATAATTCTTGGATCCGGTCCACCCCCGCCACTGTGCTGACAGACCATTGAAGAAGAGCACCAGATCGCGGAAATCATTGATCGTCAGCACTCGCTGTGTGGCGTGGAGGCCCTTTAGATCCACAGTCACGATCACACTATCGATAGAGCCATCGGCCTGCCGTTCGATGCTGTCGAAGGTAAGAGATCCAGCATGTCCGATTTCTACTAATTCCATGCACAAATTCTAGGCTCTGAGGCTCGCCTTCCGAGCCCTAGTAGACGTATGCAAAAACGCAACCGCCCACTCTGAAGTGTCCCAGCTACCGTTCCTCAAAGCATCGCATGTCGTAGACACATCTCCCACTTGATCCTTCGATGGCGGGTTTCACGACGTTGATCGCCGGATTTCAGTCCTCGACTACAGACATTGGCAGGACCCCGCCATGCTCGGAGGGCACGAGGCTGTCTATCTGCCAGCCGTCCGCAGACGCAAGGAAAGTCGCGGCCAGGGGTAACGCGTAGCTTGTTGGAACGCTGCTGCGGCCATCCGCTGTGGACGTTTGGTACTGTTCGGTCACTTCATTGAATCGGACATTCGCCTTGGAACCCACCACCTCGATCGATTCCACCGTCACACTGGTGGAAAAGCCCGTATATATGAAACCGGTCGCCTTGAACCCAGCCTTAGAGCGGGCGACAACTGACAGATCCCGGTCTCGCTTGTCTTGGTAGGTCTCTGTAGTCTGCTCGTCGGCGAGGAGCAGAGAGGGGGGAATATCCAGGACTGTGCCGTTGCGATCCTCGACAGCAGCTTGGACGATGGCTGTGAGTTCGGACGAGGATGGACTCGGCACCGTGGCCGACGATCCCGTATTGAGCGAGCCTACCGCCGGCTGGCAACCCACTAGGGCAAATCCAAGCAGCGCCGCAACGGCGGCCTTAGTACGCAGATAATTCATCGAGGTCCCCTTGCCGTGAATGTCTTCACAGACTGCCCTGCCAGAACAACCGAGTCAAGAGTCCCGCAATGGTCCAATCCATGTAGACCTTCCGGACAAGCCCAGCCCGCGGCCCATGTGTCCCGCAGGAGGTTGGGCCTGCGGGAGTGGAGGCAGCATACGTATGGACGCTACAGATTGGCTCCCCTACGTACTTGGCGGCCCGAGCCCTTGACTCACCTTCGGTTTCGCTGACTTCCCTGTATCTGACGGCGGGTTCGGTTATCTTCTTTGGTGCAGTCGCGTTTCTCAGCGGCGGGCATGGCTTGGCTGCGCCGGCCAGTTCCAGCGGCGCCTCTGATCTAGATCATGGATCGTCATCAGATTCTGAAAGCATCCGGTTCCTCAGGTCCTTCCAATTGGCGTGGTTTCCGTGGTGGAAAATAATTGAAGACCACGCTCAGGAGCAAGCTTGCGGCTCCCACGAAAACTACTGAACTTGCCATGCCTTTGACGGAATGCGTCCACGGCGGTGATGAGAAGACCATCCCATTGCTAGAAGAAATGGGCACACTCATGGCATCTGGAAACAGCTGCGGTGCAAAGATCATGGTGAAGCCGACGACCAGCAACACCAAGCCACCTTTCATGGCCCGACTTCGGGCTTGTTCATGACAGTTGATGGTTGGAAGCAGCCAAACGACCACCAGGATCGTAAGCCCGAGGGCTGTCAGTGGGAGCCGGGCAGTCCCCGTAGCCAGGGACCATATTTGCATTGGAGCATAGGCGTTCGCTTCGGCTTCAATGTAGACAGTGATGGGGAATGCTCGGTCTCCAAACATGGCTATCGCGGCCAAAACAAGGGAGGCCACCCCGACCGTAGCTGCACACATACGAAGCAGGCGTTCCTTAGAGCGGTACTGCCTGGAACCTAGAATGAAAAGCAATGCCAGCATCGCTATCGACGCTGTGATCAACGGTAAGCCAGCCTCGGCCACATTCATTCCCCAGGCCGTGCCACCGTACATACTCTCCTGAGTTGCATCGATAAGGCGTGCTGAGGGAACCCAAATACCAACAGTCAAACAAAGTACGCCGACAACCATGGTCAGGAGTGCAGCTCCAAGTCCTGCTAGCCACTTACGTAAACCCCATGGCGACAGAGTCATAGATTCGACAGACCCCAGAGGCGCATCGGGTTCCTGCTCTTGCACTAGCAGGGAAGAGACACCAACAATTCCGCGACTAGCCGGTAGGGACGGAAGTCTCTCGTCCGCCACCGCAACTAGGCGTGTGGCTTGGCCCCGATTCAGGGCAGGAGCATCGACGTCCTGGGAGAGCGATTCACCCCCTCTTTGGAACAATGCCGGATAACGATCATCAAAACTACTATTCCCCAAACCAACCCCCAGATGTGTTCGATGCTGGTCTTCAGCGTACACACAGCAACGCCACACCCCTTCAAACTGTGCCATCTAGAACAAGGACGAATTGCAGCGTCATAGGAACATCAGGAGCTTGTCTTCTGGAAGTTACTCGGCTTCACAATTGCCGGGCAGTTCACCTCATATTCGTTGCAAGACGTGAGTCGCCCGGGCACCCGGGGTGCTAGCCAATGAGTATCGGTGAATCGTCCCAGTCAAGGTTCCCAACTGAAACTGGTATGCCTTGGATGAACGCTTGGCCGCGCAGGTTGGGTGTCTCCATGGGCGCGAAGGAAAAGAACGTCACTGGCGTTGATCCGCGATATGTCAGGGAGGAAGTCCTCCATCCCGTCTATAGGGTGGACTTCTGGGACGAATCGCGTGCCTGCTACGAGAACTGGCTGGAGAATGCTGTAAGCATTGACTATGCGCTAGCGCGGGCGGAGGCCGACCGTCATGGACGCTACGTCGGGATCTGGGCCGAGCTCAACTATGAAGGCGGCCTTGCATACTGGCTTCCTTGAGCCGAAGCTAGTCTCCTAGTTTGTCTAACTCAGCTTTTAGCAGATCAAGGTTGGCGGCTAGATGTTTCTTGTATTTAGGCGAAATCTGCCTGAACTGACAATCGAGGATTGCTCTTGCTCCAATAGCGGAAGTTCCGGCCAGAGACGCCAATCCAATTTCAAGCGATTCCCAATCGTGGGAAGCAATGAATTTTGTCACCTCATCCAAATGGTTAATGGCAAAGAGTATAGCGTTGTGGTGTTCAATGCTATCTTCTATCTGTCGCCGGTAGCCGGGATCATGCATTCTTCAATGCCTCCATCCATCGATGAACTTACCTGCGGAGTCTAGCTCATAGCCTAGGCGCGGTCGCTACAGAGGAAGACAAAAAATCTTATGCTGGCGGGGAAGAAGGGGACTGCCTCGACTTCGCGTGAGAGAGTCAACGAACCCCGGTGCAGTCTCTCTCGATTAACCACCCCTGGTTTCGTTATCACTCAAGCAACATCGCAACAATTCCACGCCAGCGTCCCGTACAGCCTTCTACTTGCGGGCCGGCCAGGCGTCAAAAATCATGCGTCCGCCACCGAGAATCCGGTAGTCGGTCACCGACCGGCTTACGGGACTCCTCATTCACGGGGCGGCATCTTCCGCCGCTTGCCTCAACCCAACGCATTCGATCGGAAGTCAGGCTTGCAGGTATTAGTCTGTTGGGATGTGCGATGAAGAGCAGGAACTGACGGGTGGCAACGCGTCAGGCCGCGTGGTGCGTGTAGGTGAGACGGTCCGAAAGCCCTGGATTGATAACACCTCTGCCGTGCAGAGCTATCTTGACGCTGTCCGCGCGCGTGGAGTGGATGTCCCCAAGCCGCTTGGTCGCGATCAGGATGGGCAACAAATGGTCGAGTACGTCAGCGGCGCACTTGCGATCGATCTATTGCCGCTGGGGCACGAGGACCTATTGCGGGTGGGGAGAATTATCCGCAGTATCCACGATGCAAGCGAATTCTTCCCGATTCCTGATCCGGACGAATGGAAGATGTTGCTGCCAGCGGAGAATCCGAATTTGATGTGCCACAACGATCTCGCACCATGGAACCTCATCATGGGAGATCGGTGGGTTTTCATCGATTGGGATGGCGCTGGACCGAGCACCCGCTTGTGGGATCTGGCATACGCTGCGCAATCTTTTGGCCTGTTGTTCGAGGGACAGCCAGTGGAAGATGCAGCCGCAAGGCTGCGTGCCGTTGTTGACGGTTACGGGGCTGACCTTGCATTGCGCACGGCGTTACCGGATGCCATGGCAAAACGGACCCTTGCGATGTTCGAACTTCTACGTTCCTCAAGCGAGAGCGGGTTCCATCCCTGGGCAGATATGTATGTCAACGGCCATGGTGAGCATTGGCGTGCCGCTGCTGAGTACGTCGCACTCAACCAAACAGCCTGGGAACAAGCACTCTCGCAGTCTGAATAGGAGCGTCCGGTCGGGGTTGGCCCTACGGGCGCACCAAGGTCGTGCAGACGACTTCTGAAAATGACAACCCAGGTAGTGCGGTCCAGAATTCTGGCCTCACCAGCGGATAGCAAAAGTACCTCCAGTCCCTTGAGCTAATGACTTAGCCGCAACCTTGAGAGAATGACGTTCTGAAGACTGCTAGCTTGGAGGTTTACACGGATAAGTTCATCGTTACTTTGGGGGTATATATGGAACCGGATTGGGTCGACAAGTCACAGAAGTCCGGAAGGCAGGCGATTCCGATTGTACTCGCCGTAATGGTGGGTTCTGTGGGATCGGATTACCGCTCACGGATGCAATGTACGAGCCCGCCTTCTTCGCCGCAATGGTTTTCGCCGTGGCGACTCCAGTGGCTTTGCTGCTGGCGGCCCCTAAAGCGCTGAAGCAGAGGAGCAGGCCCTTTCATTGGCTGTCCATAGCATCCATATTTTCGGCGGCATGTGTTGTTGTGGCAAGTGGATTTTTGATGTCATACGGGAGCCCCGCGGGGGCAACTGCTGACATTGGTGGCTTTGGGTCGTGGTTGCTGTCGACGATAGCCCTAGTGACAGTCACCAGCTGTGCGATCAGGGTATGGCGTATGGAATATCCAGCCGCACCAACAACGTTGCGTGGCATTCAGCGGGCGGAACAGCGGGAACATCGAAAATCACCGCGATAATTTGCCGCGATAGAGCAATTGCAACGAACGACGCCGGAGGTGTGGCCTGTGTGTCCACGCCCTATCCCCCGAAAACTACACAGCGTACGAGGGCTTCGACCACGCGGCAGTCATCGCGCCCATCGTTAGGATTATCGGTGGCAGCTTCCGCCTCGTAGACCAGTTACTAAATCAGATCGACCACGTGCGAACAGTCAACACTCTCACCGGCCATTAAGTATTGTGAAAACCAAGCCATTTACCGTTGCGATTCACAAACCAAAGATCACAACACCCCAGGTTCTAGGCCACAGCGTCCGGTGTAGGACCGACTTACGGGACGCATCCCCCGTGTCGTTCCTTTGTCGCTGCGACGTGGTCGATGGTTAGGATGGTCGGATGGATACCGGGAAGAGAGACGCCCGTCGTCGCAAGTACTTGAGCCTTGGTGCCGGCGAGCTCGTCGCTGCCGCGGTCTTCGCCGCAGCGGCCCTGTTCTTCGTGACGCCTCGCCTGCCGCAGGTTCAGGATCGCGCGGCACTCTGGTCTGCGCTGGTCCCGTTGCTTGTTGTGCTGATGGCCGCTGGACTGTACTGGTTGCTCGCGCGTACGTGGGTCGAGCGCGTCGCGATGCCGCGGGGCGTGGCGATCACCTATAGCGTGCTGAGAATTGCATTCCCCGTACTTCTGACGGTCGGCCTTGTCGGAGTGGTCACCTGGTGGCCGAACAATGTTGGCGTTGGTGTTCTCTTCACGGCGGTATGGGTGTTTGGTGCAGTGGAGTATGCGAACTACTTCGTAGTGAGGCTGGCCTATCCGGTGAGCCAGTGGTTCACCGCCGTCGGGGAACGGCGTACACCACGGCTGGTCACCGACATGCGCTCCTCGCGCCATTCGTAAAGCGATGACGCGGCGGAATTCCTTGTTGAGTGCCGTCCGCAAGCCGTTCGGCATACCGGACGCAGGTGTTCGAGATGAGCGAGGCCGGCAACCGCCGATTGAAAGACCGTCCGTCTGTCAACCCGATACGATCTTGTTTATGGATTGGGTTGCGGGAACAGTGCCGGCGTACATGGACCGGTGGGCTATAGGGCAACGCGGGCACATGGTCACCACACCCTCCAGCTGGCTAGTTCCGGGTCGCTGGCATGATCGAAACGTCATGCTCAAGGTCGCCCGCGTCGCCGAAGAGGCACGCGGCGGCCGCGTCCTAGCTTGGTGGGCCGGTTGTGCCGCAGTGGACGTGCATGAAGTCACCGACCAGGCCGTCCTGATGGACCTGGCCTCCGGCCGACGGACCTTGACAGCGATGTGCCAGGCAGGCCGCGATGATGAGACTACTAGTATCCTCTGCGAAACCATCACCTCCCTGCACGGCGTCCCTGACAAATCGTCTGCTCCCACTGATCTCGTGCCCTTGCCGCTTTGGTTTCAAGACCTGATCGAGCCACATACTGCAAAGCCTCATGCAGGCAACCTTGAGCGAGCGGCAACCATGGCACAAGAGCTACTGGAGGCTTCCGCCGCAGAAGCCCCTGTGGTACTCCACGGGGACGTCCATCACGGCAATGTTCTCGATTTCAACGGGCGTTGGCGTGCGATTGACCCCAAAGGGTTGTTTGGCCATCGGGCGTTCGACTACGCCAATATTTTCTGCAATCCGTCCACGGACGTGGCGTTGTCAAATTTCCACAGACGACTTGCGATCGTCAGCGAGCACTCAGGGCTCGACGTCGATACGGTGAGATCATGGGCCATCGCTTGGTGCGCCCTTTCGGTCGTGTGGAGCGACAAGAGCGGCGACCAGCCATGGACGGCCCACGCCATCTTGAGCACGTTCGGCTAGCACCATGGGCATGCGGTTCAGCCGGCGAACCCTGTCCGCAGGAGGTTCCGCTAGCGGACGGCTGTGTGAGACTTGGGAGGTGGACGAAGATCTAGATGGTTCCCTGCACCATGTCGAGCTGTGGGTGCCAAGCCTTGAACGCGCCAAGGATGAATGGGGTTGGATTCTGACTCGTCTGGGATACTCGCCGGATCAGAATTGGGATCAAGGAATTAGTTGGCGGCGAGGCACCGCCTATATAGTCGCTGAGGAATCCCCCGCACTGACCAGCAGAGAGCATCAACGAACAGCGCCGGGCTTGAATCACTTGGCATTCCATGCTGGAAGTGAAGAAAAGGTCGATGCCCTCATGGTGGACAGCCAACTCCACGGTTGGCGCCCGCTATTCGCAGAGAAGTACCCCCACGCTGGTGGTCCTGAAAACTACGCTGCCTACCTGGTGAATTCCGACGGCTTCGAAGTCGAACTCATAGCCACCAAATAATCCAATTCTGTTCCACCCATGTCCGTTAGACGTTCCACAACTGGGGCAGGGGCTCCATGGCAAGATGTTGGAGTGAATAGCTTGGATGATGAGTTGCAGCTGGCCATGACCCTTGAGCCAAATGCGGTAAGTGAAGCCGCATTGATATGGGCTCGCGCCACGGCACTGCGCGACCAGCGTACAGAGCCACCAACCGGCGAGGAAAAAATGCCTGGGATCCAACGGCGTCTGAATCTGGAAGGATCCAAGCTACTCCTTGCCAGTCGAGATGACACATGCGTGGGGTTCACACTATTTGCCCCGCGAGAAGAAAGCCTGGAAATCTTTTACCTTGCTGTGGCTCCAGACTCGTGGGGAAGCGGCGTGGCAAGCACCTTGCTCGTCGGCGCGGAAGACTATGCCCGGAGTATCGGTCGTGCCACTCTGGAACTATGGGTCATCAATGACAACGAGCGCGCCCTCAGCGTCTACGCGAGGTCAGGATTTGTCGGCACCGAACAGGTGAAACGCGACGAATCTTCCGGCCAAATCGAACGACGGCTGCTGAAGCAAATTTGATGGTTGATCCGCCCGGCTTAAACCCAGCCACGATGTTCCGGTCAAGGTTCCCCTGCGGTATGGGAGGGCGGTGCTGCCGGCTTCTGAAATTGTGTGGACTGCCCTTCTGAAAAATCAGACGAGCGAAGAAGACTTCTAACATTTGTGCACTTAGCTTCGGAAAATGACAGGTACTCATCGGCGCGGTTGAACGCGTTTGTGGTCAGGAAAGAAACCGTGTTCAAGGCCCCAGAGGATGGCGTTGGAGCGGTCAGTTACCCCAATGCGGCGGTAGCAACTGCGGATGAAGGTCTTGACGGTGTTGATTGACAACCGAGCCCTGTCGGCGATCTCGGCATTATTCAAACCTTGAGTAATCAGTGCCAACACCTCGGCCTCCCGTTGAGTGAGGCCTTCTTCGCGGCCTGGCCAATCGCCCAGGCTGGATTTCGCTTGGCCACTGGGTCCGGGAAAAACCTTGCCTTCTCCCCGGTGGATATCGTGGAGCGCACTGACCAGTCGGGCTGCGGGCAAGCCTTTAGATAGATATCCGCTGGCCCCGTTCGCCAGTGCCGCCTGGACCCGTGTTTCATCGAGATCCCAGGAATAGACAATGACTTTGCCAGCCAGCGGATTGCTCGCCAGTTCGTGGACGTCCGCACCGTCTCCGGGGGTCGCGGCAAAAGTATCGTAGAGCGTGAGGTGGACAGGTGTGTCTACATTTCGGTTGAGGTCGAGTTCCACGACCTCAAGGGTGTCCCCATAGGACCGAAGCATCATCTCCAGCCCTCGAAGCACAATTTCATAGTCATCTACCAGGGCGATGCGAAGGCTTTCCATTCCCCCACTGTAAGGCAAATTTGGGGAGGCAAGTCCACCCCTAGGGGTGAAGAAGTTGACCCCCTCTGAGAAATAGGCTTCGGGGATGGAATCAACCCAAACCATGAATATCACCACGCCGGAGGACGGCGATCTCTCCCACGCGACCGTTCGGGAACTGATCGTGCAGCTGACTTTGGTCGAAGACGAGCATAGAAAGGCCACGAGCCCCTCACAAATCGCAGCGCTCGCCCGACGTGAACAAACCATCGTGGTGGCGCTGCACGGGCATGGGCTCGGGTTCAAAAGCCCTGGCATTTTAAATATGTCGGAGACGGCGACCACCGTTTGCTCCGCTGATGACGCGGAGGTCAAGGAGTGTCGGTGACAGCGATGCAACCGGCCCGTCCGGGTCAGGCTGAGCTTGCCCCTACTCGATCATCGGCTGACTTGCCGTCAAGGGCCACGAAGGTGGTGGTCATCGAAGCCGGTATTGAGATTCACGGATATATGGTGGCCCGCCAGGGGAACCGCGTTCGGGTGGTGTGGGCTGTAGCTTCCGGCAGGCACCGTCACAGGGCCTTTCCTGACGAGACGGTTTTCCGTCCGGGTAACACTTGCCGCTGGGACGGATACCTCATCTCTGATGATCAGCTCGCCGCGATCCGTCAGGCAGTCCGCTGACCGTGACTAACGGGCCCGCCCTCATGTATACCCGAATTCAAAGCCCGGGACTGCGTAAAATGAATCTGGCTTCAAGCACAGAAAAGACCCGAACTTCTCCACGGTTCCGTGACTCGAATCCCGGCACTGCGTTGCAGGAGTCAGCACCCGGGCCTTCGTCTATCAGCATTTCTCACCCGCTAGGTCCCGGACAGTTAGAACCCGGAATGAGTACCGATCAGTTAGTGCTTCAGTTCATGGGTCTCGCCGACGCCCTCTCGCGCCGCTATCGCGCCCCGGGGTGTGAGGCCGAAGACCTCCAGCAGGTAGCCAGACTCGGTCTCGTTAAGGCTGCCAGCAGGTACCGCGAGGCAGGGAATCATGGGTTCGTGGCCTTTGCCGTGCCAACCATCACCGGTGAGCTGAAGCGACATCTCAGGGATCATTCCTGGGCGGTGCGGCCACCGAGGACAACCCAGGAGGCCAGGCTGAAGATCAAGCACATACGCCCCGAACTGACGCAGCGCCTGGGCCGTGACCCTTCGATAGTCGACCTGAGTACGTCCACCGGCATATCAGTGAAGGAAACGACCCTCGCCTTGCTCGCCGAGATGGCCATGGTCGCTCAGCACATCGAACAAAATGACCCTTCATCGAGCAACGAGGGCCGAGTGCACGAGGTCGTTCTGGCGGTGGATGAGCCCGCCTACGAACGCATAGAGCAAGAGCTGACCGTGGAAGCGGCTCTCAGGGACGCGAGCACGGAAGACCGCCGGCTGCTGCATCTGCGCTTCGTCCTTGAGTTGTCACAGGGGCAGATCGCCCAAGAACTCGGTGTCAGCCAAATGCAGATTTCCCGACACCTCAGGCAGTTGCTTGGCAGGCTCGGGCGGCGGCTGACCGAGCCTCCGGTAATGTAGGCGACTACGCTGGATACAACTTATCGTGATCCCGGCCCGTGTCCTTCGTAGAGGACATTGGCCGGGGGCCCGTGTTTCACGATTGCGATGGTGCGGGGCGCAGATGCGGGTCGTGAGAGTTCATTGCGAACTCGTCGTTTGCTGCAGTGCCGGTTGCAGTCCTGACCTGTCGGCTTTCCTAGGCGCGGCGGCGCACGACGGCGCCGTAAACACCCAGGACCACGAGTGAGCCCACGATGGCAGCGAGCCATGTTTGAAGGCTCCAGAAGTTCTCAAGCCCGACGCCGAAGATCGCCCCACCGATCCATCCACCAAGCAGGGCGCCCACGACTCCCAGAAGCATAGTGATCAGGATGCCACCACGTTGACGGCCGGGCAGGATGGCTTTCGCGATTGCACCGACGATGAGTCCTAGTATCAGGAACGCGATAAAACTCATGAACTAACTCCTTTTTGGTTCGCCTTCTCAGGGCGAGTGGGGGCGGGCCGAATTCGGGCCCGCCCAGATGTCCCCGCGGGGCTCAGTGTCCGGTGACGTCCTTGGCAGCATCCTTGACGTGCTCACCGGCCTGCTTGATGCCAGCCTTGGCTTGGTCGGCCTGGCCGTCGGCCTCAAGATCGCGATCGTTCGTGGCTGCACCGATGTGCTCCTTGGCCTTGCCCTTGAGTTCTTCGGCCTTGTTCTCAAACTTATCTGCGACACCCATGGTTGTCTCCTTCATGGAACGAAAGTGTATTGGGCCCAAGGGCCCTCACTAGGTTCTGTTAACGGGCTACGCGGCAGGGGCGCCTCGAGCCTCAAACACTACAATTCCCCGAAATAGGATCTTCAAACATCTACGACTGAAAACCTGCTTTTCACCGTCCACGGGACAACAGAGTCCGACCTCGCACCCAAGGGCGTCATCCCCTTTGAAAAGAGCAGCCCATCGCCGAGACGAAATGAGGAGTTTTTTCTCGTAGCCCACGTTGGGGCACCGGCACGCCACGACCATCGTGCAGGACGGAAAATGCCAGGACGGCCATGAGTTGAGCCGGAGGCCAGGCATTTTCGATTTGGAGGCGCAGTATTGGGCTAGCGGCGCCGGCGAGAGCTGATACGGCAAGGCATGGATTGGTGCCAGACGGTGACAGCAAGCTTCTGGGTAGGTGGGCTAAGCTGTGGTCATGGATCAAGCGCTGCCCACTCCTGCCGTTGAGGCAGCCAAGAAAACCGTCCTGAGGACCGCCGTCGCGGTGACAGCCCTTCAAGGCTCGGTGATAACCGGCCTCGTGGTTTGGGACGCGATTAAACGCCGGTCGCGGTCAAAACGGCCTGGTTTTCCCCATCCCGGCAGCTTCCACAGCAGTATCGGTGAATCGAATATCAAGCTGTACACGTTCGGTGCAGACCTATATGCCGACATGCTCGAGTCGATCCGCGGTGCCAAGAAACAGATTTTTATCGAAACCTTCATCTGGAAAAACGATGAAGCCGGTCTCCAGTTCAAGGACGCACTGAACGAAGCTGCAGAGCGCGGAGTGGAGGTCTACATTGTCTATGACGTCTTTGCCAACCTCGTGGTACCTGGCTCGTTCTTTACGTTTCATCCGGCCATACATGTCTATCGATTCCCCATGTTTCGACCCTCGCTACTGCTAGGCACCATCCGCTCCACAAGTTTGGATCACCGCAAGCTACTCATTGTCGACGACGAAACAGGTTTTGTGGGCGGCTACAACATTGGCTCCCTCTATGCCACTGAATGGCGCGATACCCATCTCCGGGTCACCGGAACATCCGTATGGGATATCCGCAACGCTTTCGTCTCGGTATGGAACCGCCAATTTCCCGGCCGAAACCCGAAAATTCCCCACACGACACCCGGGACCTGGGAGTCAAGGATACGGGCGATCAACAACATCCCAGCAAGTCTGGTCTACCCGATCCGGGGAATCTACCTCGACGCGATCGGCCGGGCCGAGAAACATATTTACATCACGATGGCCTATTTCATTCCCGACCAGCAGATCCTCAGGGCCCTACTCGAAGCCAGCGAACGCGGAGTGGATGTTCGAGTGATCCTGCCCCGCGATTCCAACCATGTTCTCTCAGACTGGCTATCCCGCGGCTTTTACAGGTCCTTGTTAGACTCCGGTGTCCGGATCCTGCTCTACCGCAATGCCATGATTCACGCGAAAACCGCCACCATCGACGGCCAATGGTCAACCATCGGCACAGCAAATATTGACCGCCTGAGCTTGACCGGCAACTACGAAACCAATCTCGAAATCCACGACGAGGCCTTCGCCACCAACATGGAGGACGTCTTCGACTTCGACAGTCGCAACAGCCACGAACTCACGCTGGAGGAATGGAGCACCCGTCCCTGGATAGCACGATTCAGTGAATCCGTCATCATCCCACTGCGCCCATTCCTCTAGCACCCAACACACCGATGTGGGACTGGGGGCTGGGGCCGGGCTTTCCGAGGATCCCGTCACCGGGTCCGCCCACTGCCAGCTCGCCCCGCTCTGGGCCGAACGCCTCGGTAAGCAGGAGATGATGGCGCGTCAGGCATCGGCCCGCGGCGGAACGGTGCCCATCGAGTTTGCGGGTGAACGCACAATATTGACGGGCGTTGTATTCGCTTCATGGAAGGCGCTGCGCTCCTTCCTGGCTGAGGCAATTCCCGGGGCCGGTTTTCCTCATTGCCGGTCAACGTCCCTGCCATCGATGCCGAGTGCTGAGCCCACATTTAATGGCAGGGATCTTGAATCGACCGTCCCAGCCAGGGTTCCCGCTGCGGACATCCCGGTCGATCTCGTTGCCGTCAATGCTTTGAGTGATCCAACCGGCCGTTGCAGGACCGGCTTACGGGACTGTCTATGGCAGAGTGAGCGTCATGACTTTAGATGATGAGCTAGACCGAATTTTCGCCGCCAGAGACCGGAACAACATGCAGCCAACCATAGATTCGTTGCTTCCTCTCTATATGTCCAATCCCGAGAATGCACGAGTGCTATACGAGGTAGGAGGGGCGTACGACACCGATGGCCAGGAAGAAGTGGCCCGGGGATTCTATGAGCGTGCTCTCGCTGCTGGATTAGAAGGCGATCTGCTGCGCCGTTGCTATGTTCAGTACGGTTCAACGTTGCGGAACGTGGGCGAATACGAGAAGTCCCTCGAGGTCTTCGCAATGGCTCGCACCACATTTCCAGAGTCGCCTGCCCTGGGCGCTTTTGAAGCAATTACTCTCCACGCCGCAGGCCAACTAGATGCGGCCGTTGCAGCCCTGCTGGACCTGCTAGTGGACTTCGTTCGCACACCAGACATCGATAGGTACAAACCAGCGATCAGTGGGAACGCTGCCTATATCCGTTCACTAGAAAGAAACGCATCAGACGTCTCCGCCTAGTCCCGCAAGGCGTTGGCAAACGGACAGCCTCTCGCGGCTGGAGCCGATCGTGCAGGACCAGATCATAGATACTCTTGCCCTATGGTCTACAACACACACCGGCGCGTAATTGTGGCTCCCGTCAACGAAGTCGGAATACTCATTGACTCGCTGGCGAGCAAGAATGATCGATTGTGGCCCAGGAGCGAATGGCCAGCAATGCGCCTAGATCGGCCGCTCAACATTGGGGCAGCAGGAGGGCATGGGCCGGTGCGTTATTTCGTGACCGCGTACGAACCCGGACGAAGGATCGAATTTCAATTCACCGGCCCCTCAGGCTTCACCGGCCACCACTCCTTCACTGCCAGCAGCCTTTCGGAAAATTCAACGTTGCTTCGACACGAGCTTTCCCTGTCGCCAAGCGGAGTGGCGAAGCTAACTTGGCCACTATTCTTCCGACCCATGCATGATGCGCTTATCGAAGAAAGCCTGGATCTCGCAGAAAACCAGTTCAGCTCCTCAACTGGCGCTGCACACCAGCGGTCACTGTGGACGAAGATCCTTCGGGCACCGTTCTCGGCATGCATGACCCACAGGCAAAGCGCCCGGTGAAGGTTCCCGCTGCGGACATCCCGGTCGATCTCGTTGCCGTCAATGCTTTGAGTGATCCTACCGGCCGTTGCAGGACCGGCTTCTGGGACGCTCCGGCAACGTCTATGGGGAACACCCATTCGGGGCATTGGTCGATTGACTACTGCCCCGAAATTCCTCTTTGGTGNATTCGGGGCATTGGTCGATTGACTACTGCCCCGAAATTCCTCTTTGGTGTGCTGTCTAGAGTGCCAATTTGAACCCCACGTGAGATGGGGTAAAGCCGAGGCGTTCATAGAAGCGATGCGCATCTTCTCTGGCTTTGTCGCTGGTCAACTGGACCAAGGCAACATCACGCCGACGGCCCTCCTCGACGGCCCATTTCATCATCTTTGAGCCGAGTCCGTTGCCACGCAGCCGCTCGTCTACCCGGACTGCCTCCACGGTCAGTCGAGTCGCGCCTGATCGCGCGAGGCCCGGAATGACGGTCAACTGCATGGTTGCCACGACGGCATCCGTCTCGTCGAGCACAACGACCAGCAACTGCGCGGGGTCTGCGTCGATCGCCCGAAGGGCATCCAGATACGGAGCGCGATGCTCAGGTGCCGCCGAATTCTCTGCTTGCCGAATAGGGTCGTTGGATAAAAGCTCGACAAGTGCGTTGAGGTCTTCTTCAACAGCCCTGCGTAGATAGAACTTCTTTTCTGACAAGGTGAAGGTTTCTAAAGTCATGGATTCATCCTTACATGTCAGCGAGAGTACTGATGGACCAGAATGTGGCGCCTACTTTCGAACGCGTCCGTAGAGCGTTCGGCTTGCGGGCAGCCCGATTCTCTCGCCCATCTGGCAAACTTTTTCTGGCACCCGATGTCGGCCTGCTGAGCGGTGGCTGTTAGGAGCCCTTCTCGGCGAGCACTTCGCATTCGACGCGAGGCTTCACCTTCCTGGCGATGATCGCGGAAGTGATGGACCCCAGCACGAGGAAGATTCCCAGCATCTGCAGTGCTGTGAAGTTCTCCCCGGCGACCGCCCATCCAAGCAGCATGGCCACCACCGGGCTGAGTAGCCCAAGGAACGCCGTGGTGCTTGCAGGAAGCTTGGAGATACCGCGGAACCACATGACATACGCAAAAGCGGTGCCAACAAGGGAAAGATAGGCAAAGCCGCCGATGTTTGACGGCGTCAGTAATGTCGAGGGCAGACCCTCGAAGATGATCATGGCCACCAAGAGGCTCAGTCCGCCGGTGATGAGCTGCCAGGCGGTGGTGGCCAGCGGTGGGGCGGGCTGCCCCCATTTCTTCGAAAGCACGATCCCGCTGGCCATGGACACGGTGCCGCCGAGGGCAGCCAGGACACCAACGGCATCCAGGCGGGCCTGGGCTTGAAGTGTTATCAGCCCAACCCCCAACACTCCGGTAAGGCCGGCGGCCACGACGCGGGCCGTCAGGCGTTCGTGCAGGAGCCGGCTGGCCAACAGTGCGACGATGAGCGGCTGGATGCCGCCGACGATCGCGGCGACACCGCCTGGAAGTCGGTAGGCTGCGATGAAGAGCAGCGCAAAGAAGGCTCCGATGTTCAGCATTCCGAGGACCCAGGATTTCCACCACCAGACACCACTTGGCAATTGGCGGCAGACCACCAGGAGCAACAGTCCGGCAGGCAGCGCACGCATTGTCGCCGCCAGCAGCGGGCGGTCCTCGGGCAGGAACATGGTGGTCGTCAGGTACGTGGTCCCCCACAGCATTGGCGCAAGGGCGGTGGTCAGGATCAGGAATCTTCGATTGCTAAGCACTTAGCTATTCTAGCTAAGTGCTTAGCTTAATCATAGGCTTGGCTCATGACAGACCAAGTGGGCCGCATCCTTGAACAGTGGCAAAAGGAAAAACCGGGGCTTGATGTCTCCCCGATGGCCGTCATCGGCCGACTGAGCCGCACAGCACTCACCGTCGAGTCCCGCCTGGCGGGCACCTTCGAACGGCACGGCCTGGATGCATCGGCTTTTGACGTGCTCGCCACGCTGCTGCGCAGCGGCGCGCCTTACCGACTTAGCCCGGCTGAACTTGCCTTGGAATCGATGATCTCCACGAGCGCAGTGGCCCAGCGATTGAACAAGCTGGAAGCCCGCGGGCTCGTGGCGCGCGAGGCCAACCCGAATGACGGACGCGGCACGCTCGTTGCGTTAACCGACACCGGGAAGGGGCTCATCGAGAAGGCCCTGCCGGACCACCTCGAAACCGAACGAGCCATCCTGTCGCCGCTCAGCGGCGACGAGCAAGCAGCCCTGGCACTGCTCCTAGGCCGGATCGGCAATACTGAGGGCTGATGAGATGGTACCTTCCCTCGCAAGACTGCACCCAGTGAACGTTCCCCTGCGAACAGCTTTGTTGACCTCGTAGCTGTTGCTGCATTGGACCATCCAACCCGCCGGTGCAGGACCGGCTTACGGGACGGTTCTGGATACCTATCCGGGCATACCTCTTGCGGGACGATGTGACTGTTCCATTAGTGAAGAGGAACGAATACGGGTGCCCCATGTGGGCCGGCGATCGCAGTGCAGAGGACTTTGGACACTCAGTGCAGTCGCCTGCGGAAAATGACACCTGCGCAATATTAGACTCGGCTCATGCCAATTGATAAAAGCGACAGCGGTGCACGGCTTCGTGAATATCTGAACGATGCCCGCGAAGCAATCTTGTGGAAATGTGAGGGCTTGAGTGATGCCCAAGCGCGTACTCCCCTGACTCCGACAGGCACCCATGTCATGGGCCTACTGCTCCACCTGGCCGTCACCGAATCCGAATATTTCTTTTCATGTCTTGGACGGGAAATTGAGAACCCCGTTATCCGGGGCATTATCGAATCCGAGGACGCTCAGGCAGGCTTCCTCCCGCCGCCGAACATGACGCTGGTCGATGCCGTTAAGGTCTATCGGGAGACAACCGTCGCAGCCGATGCAGTGCTCGACGAATTGGAGCTGAATTCCCCGGCCGTGGTGCCGTGGTGGATAAGGCATCGGCACACTACGGCGGAACGCCTCCTGGTGCATATGATCGCCGAGTCTCACCGTCATGCCGGACACTTGGATATCGTGCGCGAGCAGTTGGACGGTTTCATCGGTTTGCGCCCATCCGCGCCGAACATTCCATACCTCACGCCCGATCAGTGGGAAGAGCAGCGTCTGCGGATGGAAGAGCTAGCCGACGGGACATAAGGACATAGTCTGTCGTTTTGGGCCATCCGGGCTAGAAAAACTCCTAGTAGAGGGGTGACTTACTGGTAGCGCCTCAGATGAGAGTTCGACTTAAGGCGTGCAACCATAGTGCAGACGATGTTGGACTGTCAGTACAGTCGCCTCCTTAAATGACACCTGGGGCATACGCAACCTTCCGGGGTTCAGGCCCAGCCTCCTACTGATAAAAAGTTTCGCCGGCAGCAACTCCCGAGTTGCAGCCGATAAATCAAGTGCGTCAAGAATGTTCTGTGCAGTAAAACCGTCCCGCTGAGCCTTCCCCTGCGGACAGCTTTGTTGACCTCGTAGCTGTTGCTGCATTGGACCATCCACCCGGCCGGTGCCGGACCGGATTGCGGGACACTCTCGTTTTACGGCTATACACATTGTTTATAACCTGTAAACTACTTTCATGACCGAACCAACAGCTACCGCCAATTCACTCAATGCCCTCGACCGAGCACAGCAACGCGCGCACGCCGACGCACGCTGGTTCCCTTGGGTATGCGTCCTAATGGGTCTGCTAGTAATCCCCGGCGGACTCGTTGTTCCTTGGGACTGGCCTACGCGGCTCTTTGTGTTCGGCTCGACTCTTGCCCTCATGGTCATCGTTGTTTGGTTGATGGGAAGAATGCGAGCCATGCCACGTGGAGGCAAGAACGCCCTGAACATATCGGTTGCCTGCTGGTTTGTTCTCAATGCGGTCATCGGAGCAGTGGGTGGCAACATTGAAAGCCTCGGACTTGGCCTGGCGTTATCCACTGTGGCCTCAGCACCATTTTTCATCGCGGCAGCAAAATTCCGCTCAGGCTCGAAGGCCATTTAATGACCCATGCACGATTTGAATTAGATGCTCTCATTCATTCACCGGTGCGCTTTTCAATAATGGGCTACCTGAGGTCCGTTGATGAGTGTGAATTCAACATCTTGCGTGATGCAGTGGACCTCTCCGACTCCAGCCTCTCCCAGAACCTCACACGACTGGCAGAGGCGGGTTTCGTCACGATCGAAAAACGCCAATCAGGCCGCAGGGTAAAGACCTGGATCGCCAGCACCGAAGACGGCGATCAAGCACTCGAAAGCAACTTGGCTATCCTGCGGGACATAGCGGGCGCAGCACACGAGAAACACTCAAGCACGTAGGCGCCGAACGAGCACGGGCGGAACTCCACTTCCCACCCTGGTATGGGCGACCAATCCATAGGACTTCGTCCCGGTTAGCGTTCCGCTTGTGGGCAGCACTCCCGATCTCGCCGCCGCTTTGCTTTAGGTGATCCAATCGCCCAGTGACGGACCGGCTTTCGGGACGGTCGGATGGACTCGATGGGGAGCCGAGCCTCTCGTGTGGCGACGCCGAGTCGTCGGCCAATGACTAATCCCTGCGGGCGAGAACATTAGGATTGAAGCTCAACGATCGACTGAACAGGTGAACGATGAGTCATTCAATGTCCTATCCGCGCGGGCCCCGGCTAAGCATCCGCGACTTCACAACACCGGACATCTCAGCCGTTCACGAATACGCCTCAGATCCTGAGGTGACCCGTTGGTCAACATGGGGACCAAATACTTTGGAACAGACGACCTCCTTCGTTGAAGATGCCGCACAAGCACACCTGAACTCGGAACGATCAGCATATTCACTCGCTGCCGTTCTGGACGGCAATGCCATTGGATCTGTGGCCGTTTGGACCATAGATCCCCATGACCACAACGGTGAGCTTGGGTACACATTCCACCGCGCTCACTGGGGAAATGGCTACGCCACCGAAGCTGTCAGCCTGCTACTGGAATTTGGCTTCAACGCGCTCCAGCTAGAGCGCATCGGCGCCACCTGTCACCCGGGCAATATCGGCTCAATCCGTGTCCTGGAAAAAAGCGGATTCACCCTGGAGGGACGGCTTCGTTCCCATCGACTGGTCAGGGGAGCTCGCCGGGACTCACTGCTCTATTCCATTTTGCGCGAAGAACACACCAGTACGATTGCCGAACCGATAGCCAGTTAGGAAAACGGCGAGTCACTATGGCGACGCCTGTCAGTTCGTGCTCATTGTTCCGGACGCACTGGAACGTTGCGCCACTCATGTCGCGCAGAGCGTTCCGCTTCCGGGCGTTCCTCTAGAGAACCGACTTACCGGACATTCTTCTAACCCATACAGGACATGTCTTTACAGACACCTTTTGCCACTGGCGACAAACAGTAGTGGGGTGCGATGCTATTGGTAGGGCCCATCTGTAATGGCAATTAGGATCAAAAACCACCGCTTGAACAAAAGAGTCAAGGAAACGTCGAATCTCTAAAGTGAGGATAGCGACATGTCGGAGAAAAACTGGGAACATCCGGCCGTGAGACGCGGCAAAGTGTTTTGGTCAGCTCAACCGATTTTGTTTGGGCTTTTGACGGTCGCTTTTGTTTTTCTAGCAGTACGTGACCAAGCATTTGAGCTTTTGGCCTACGCGGCCGGTGCCGCTATTCTGGGGGTCCTGTTCGGTTTCTCTGCCAAGCGGCAAATTAAGAAGCTCCGTCACGAATATAGGTATCAAAGCGACGCCGACTCTGAGACGGCCATGGAGCGGACGGGAGAGAGTTAGGGTGCGTCCACTGGTTCGGGGCCCGTCATCTGAGGCGATTGCCAACACCCACTGGCCAAGCCTCATTCTTCTTATGGTTATTGTTGCCGTCGTTTTAGTGATGGCTCAATTTGTGTTGCGGATGATCACCAATCGCCGGGCTAAGAACCGCACTCATGCAAGCAATGCAGGCATGGCAGAAGAAGACTTACAGTCACCAGATGATGCGGTGCCGCATAACACTTCGGATCCCACGCCTTGATTGGGCGACTTAGAGAAGTCTGCCCAACTCGACAGTCCCGCTCAGGGTTCCCCATATAGGCCATCCAGTGTCTACAGGAGCATATGACCAAAGGAGAACATTTTGAAAGCATGGCAAATTGGCTTTGCCTTCTGAGCTGCTCTCAGCCTGGTGATGATCTTCATCGGAAATGGGGCACTCGTTAAGGGGCTCTACGCCGCACTGCTTGTCGTGTGCCTTGTGGTCATAGTCCTCGTCAAGGAAAGATCGTTCACGCAAATGACATCGCGGGCAAAACTGGCACCCTACAATTCGGAATGCCTCACGCCATACCCACCAGCCCGGTAAGAGTTCGCCCTACGGACGCGGTAAGGCCGTGCAGATGAGTACTGATATTTGTGCTTCCGACTTCTGAGAATGGCATAGATCTTCCGCGATACATTCTCGTCAATCGAGAGATGCCCTACTGTGAAGGGATGGACGTTCGGTGGATGCCAGAGCACAACGTCGGAGAAGACTCCGACGTACCTACATATCGGGCACGGATTTGGTCGGGGCCCCCCAAGCCCGGATATACCTGGGCTGTGGATGAGTATGAAATCTCCAACGCTTCAGAAGTCAGGGAGGCCATAGCCTGGGCAGAAGCCGCAGGCCGGCCATTGGAATTCTTCGTGAAATGGTTCGAGACTTCGTTGAGGGCACCAGACTACGAGATCATCCAAGTTCCTCGCATGATGAAATTGTTTGGCTTCTCTCCCAAAGAAGACTAGAGATCGCCTGCCCTCTGGTAGGGACCGATGCGATCTGGAGCGTGCGTCCCAGTAGTGGTTCCCCTGCGGGAATTCTCGCGCTACCGCGAATAATCCTGCAGGCCAGACCAGGGGTCAGAATTGCAGTTCGTCTGGAATCAATCGTCTACCGATGGCCGTGAGATCGAACATGAGATTCATGACTGCGCCCAACGGATCACGCGGGTCAGGGACGAGCCATTCACGCATCCTGCTCTCCAATTCGCGACCGCGTTCCGGCCACTTGTTGAGCCCCTGAATATCGTAGTTGCCTGCTTCCAGAACGCCTTCGCTGCAAAATCTGAGCACCCACAGAATTGAGTCTTCTCGTGGCGCCGCCGAGCCTGCTTCACGAAATAGTTGCACAACCTCTGCGAAGCGGAGCCAGTCGCTCCAACCTCGAGAGAGTACCTCTAGATCAATTTCTGAAGTATGCAACTGCTCCCCCAACTAGCTCGGTTTGCGTGAAACATGGTTCCGCAAAGCCTACAACGCGACTATCCCCAGCTCGAGCACACCTTTTCGCACGTCGATACTCCATAGGTGGCGCCAGAACTTGCAATCTGTCCCGCAAAGCGTTCCCCCTGCAGGGTGGGCGTGGCCTGACCAGTTACGCGTGGTACGACATCGCACGTAGCGATCTTCTGGGGGTCCAAAATAGGAAGGTTGTCTGCGATCTTTGTCCAGCGAGGTTCATCTTTTCCGGTGTCGGAGTCATCCCCTAAGAGAATCGTTGACAGCTGTTCTTTTGATGACGACATATTAACTATTTCACCGCTTCGTCTCGCGTCGCCGCAACCAACCTGCCATTCGGGATCCACACCTGGCGGAACAACGGCCAAGCAGGTGGTTCTGGCGTCGTCGCTCTGCAGTGCGAAGTATCGCACCCCGTCTCTGGTGGCGAGCAGGCGCGCACTGTCCCTGTCCACCTGCTCCTGCAATGTGACGAACAAAGGCAGTGCATCGTCGGGTGTAGCTGCACGGTCCAGGGCCCTAAGCCCCGATTCCCCCGAACAACCGCTCAGTCGAAGCGCAGCAAGTCCCGCCACCACAACGAATGGAAATGACGCATGTTTCATTTTTCTCCCCCAATATCGATTTCACCCGACGCTACAGCATGAGTTCCACAGCGAAGCAAAAGAATATGAAAGCCACGATGCCCAATACAATTCCCGTAGAAGGTTGGTGTTGGGACACTATGGCGACTAAGCGTTAGACCTTCGATGAATTGGCTAGATACCCAAAGCTCACGCTTGCCGCAGGGCGCCGGCCAGTTTGTCGATCGCGTGAGCCAATACAGCCGTTCGGACGTCGGCGAAGGACCCCATCCCGGCTTATAGAGTCAGCGCGTAGGCAGCGGCTGCACGGAGAGGGTGTGCACCTGTCACGTCGATGAACTGTTCATCGAGCCAATCGGCGCTGTAGCTTCGCCCTTCGCCCTTCGTCTTGCTCTGATCAAGCAACGGCGCGGACCTCTGCAATCGCGGCGAGAATGTCATTGCGGACCACGTCAGCTGAACAAGCGGAAACCTCTAAAACGCCTAATGTCCATGCTAATTTGGCCTCTGTGTACATGGCTTTTCATGTGTGTGTGCATGGTTCACTTGTCACTTTCACGTCCGCTAGCACCGTTGGATGCGGTGAACCAAGCCCCTCCTTTAGTCCTTTCCAAAGTTCCCTCGTCTGGCGCTAGACCGTCGGGCCGGACTGGGCTGTTTCGACACAGCGAAGGGCTCGCCAAGGGTATTGCGATGGCTCTAGTGCAGCGGCTGTTGCTCCCCTCTTTGGTCCCCGGCACCCAATGGCATCCCAGGTTGGTGGCTGCGGGTTACGATCAATCATGAGCAAGCGATCCAAATCTCAAATAGTTCGACGTCAGCATCGTCGCTCCTCACCGAAGAAGGTCGTCAATAGGCCGGTGAAACGAGAACCGATGTGCCCGCGCACGAAGGTCTTCTGCATTGTTTCGGCAGCAGTGTACGCGGTGTCAATTCTGGTGCCCGCGACCATGGGCCTGTCGACATGGATGTTGGTGGACATTGTGTTGGTACCGTTCCTGATCCTCATTGCTTACTCCGTGATACTTGGGGATCGGACACCGGACGGCAGTCTTTTGACTGTCGATGTCACTAATTCCGGCGGGTGTGACGGGTCAGACTCAGGATCCTAGTGGTGTGCCGATGCGTGTTCCGAGCCGCCATCTAGGTAACTCATGACGTCGGAATTTTCGTCAAGGGTGACCTCGCATTCGAGATGCTCGTCTCCCAGCGGAACGAGAGTCAACCGACTGGGCATAAGGGAGCGTTGGATCATCTCCTGATGATGCAGCCAAGCGCGCCAACGGCCAATCCGAACTGCCCGCAGGCGGCCAACAGAAACGCGCTTATGGGATGTTGGCGCCAGCCACCCGTGATTCAACGGTATCCATCTCAGCAGGGTTACGCCCTCCGCGGCAAGGCCTCGGTGAGACGGAACGACCCGGTCCATATTGATCCCTGAGTTCATGACTTTGCCGGCAAACAGCGGCAAAGTCATAGTCCCAAGCACTCAGCTATGACCTCTACACCTATTGTCCACTCGAAACGTACCGCTGAGGGTTCCCATGCGGACAGCCGTATCTAGCTCCTCGTCACCGCTACCTGGGACGATACAACTCAGCGGTGTCGGACCGGCAAAGGACATTCCTGTCCCAGGTTTAGGATGATCTGATGGGGAATAGATTGGGGCGAAGCGTATCTGCTCGCAAGGCGCTATACATTGAGATTCGCATTAATGCCTCTTTGGACCGGGTGTGGGAGCTGAGTCAGGATCCGCAGGCGCACCCCCGCTGGGATCTACGGTTCTCACGTATTGTTCCTATCGGGGAAGACGCGCAGTGCCAGGTCCGTTTTTGCTATGAATTTCTCCTTCCTCTGCACACTATTAGGGGAACAGGGACCTCGTTGGGACACCGCCAACGAGCGGATGGCCAAGCAACTTCGGTACTCAAATTTGATACGGCGGACCCTCTCTCGCCCATTGGCCCAGGGGCGGGATACTGGAGGTATATCCCCACGGAGGACGGGCTCCGGTTCATCACTGGGTACAACTATGAGCCGGGCATGGGGCTGGTGGGGAAGGCATTCGACAGCTCGATCATCCGCCCGGCGCTTGGCTGGGCCACGGCACTAAGTTTTGACCGCCTTCGCTTGTGGGCCGAATCGGATCTGGAACCCCAAACCTCTCGGAACCGCTGGTTCCTGGACGCCGGAGCAAGGACAGGCGGCGTACTGGTGGCAGTTGGGCTCTTTCGCCGGGCACTGTCTAAGCGCAGCACAGCGATGGCAGCATTGAGTGGTGCAGCAGTCGCGATCGCATGCTTCGCCGAGCCTCATTGGTCAGTCCCACGGGCCGGGCGATGCCTACGCAACGCACCGGATAAACGGTCAGGACGTGCCCCCTCGACACTCGCAGACCTACGAGAGCCCGACCATGCAGGAATTGCTAACAAGCAACCGAAGGAGAAGAAATAGGTATGCCCTCGATTTTTGAAATTGAACTGGGAGAAGACTTTCATCGCCTGCATCCTATGATGCAGAAACGCTTCGGTGTTGATGTGGAGTCCGGCTATGCCTGCGTGGGGACAGGCGTCTTTTCCGAGGTCCGCCGTGGAGCTTGGTGGACGGCGCCTTTTCTACGTTTTGGTGCCTTCCGCAACATCCTCTTTCCGGACCATGGAACCAACATCCCGTTCACGATCGAGAATTATCCCTACATTGACGGATTTGGGCGCCCTACCGTCACTTTTATCAGGACACTGAAAATGCCGGGCGCCAAGAAACGCCGCTTCGACGCGACCATGGTGCACAGCATGAAACGCGGCGCCATTGTGGATTACCTTGGCACCCACCAGCACCTTGCCACGGACCTACTTCTGGAAGTTCTCCCTGATGGTTCCTTGCACCTGCAAACGAGCGGGCAGCGGTTTTACGAGGGGCCCGTGGCATTCGACTTTCCTGCCATAGGCACCGGCACAGCCGACGTCTACGAGAGCTACGACGAGAGCCGCGGTGTATACACAATTCAGGCGCAGGTACGGAACCCGCTTTTTGGTTTCCTCTTCGGATACAAGGGCGAATTTACATGCCAATTCCCGGCCACTGTCGGCGAGGCAACACCAGTAGGCCTCAAACCTGTCCGGGAGGAAATACGGGAGTAGAGGCAACATCTGAAACTGACGCTGTCATCACTGAAGATGCGTTCCACATCCTCAGTGGCCGAACACGCCATCAATAGCGAGGCAACAGCCATGGATGCTGACTTCCTTCGACGGCTACGTCGAGGATCCGCTGGGCAGCCCTCGCCGTCCTGCTGAGCTTTGCTTCAGTGGTTCACTCGCCCCGTCCGTGCACCGGCCTAGCATTCACCGGGGGTAATCCAACCTCTTGGACGGTGTGGCCGCTACAGGCCGTCCTAGTCACGTTGGCCCGATCGATGCGTGACACGGTAAACCATCGCATTGCGCTACGCAGCCGGCACCAGCCAATGAGGTACCACTGGCCGTTCGTGGATGCGAACAGCACCGGTTCGACGTCGCGGGTGGTCATGGCGCCGTCTTTCGAAGTGTAGCGAATGCGAACTACGCGCTGCTCGGCCATCGCCTCTTCCAAAGCTGACTTTGTTGCGCGCAAAGATGAAGGAACCGAGTTGACCCAGACACGTTGGGCCAATTCTTCAGCTCCTTCTCGGGTTCTGGGATCGAGGACGTCGAGGATCTTCCGGATGCCGCTGGCTGCCAGATCTGCGAAGGGGGCATCGGGGGCAGCGGACACGGCCGCCATGAGCGCCACGGCCTGCGCTTGGGAAAGGTTGACAGGCGGTAAGGACGCACCGTCGGCCAATCCATAGCCACCTCCAGGGCCTGGGCGCGACCAAAGGAGCGCCCCGCTATTCTCCAACGCATCGAGGTCCCTCTTGACCGTGCGCACGGATACCTCGAACTCTCTCGCCAACCGTTCGGCGGAGACCCCCTGCGCTCCGCTGCGGCGCAACATCTCGGCTAGAGCATGGAGTCGTTCGGCACGCTTCACCGTTCAGACCTAAATGAATTCATGACATAAATAGTGACACACCCTTGTCTGAAGCACCTGCGAGAGTTGTGACATGACAACAACTACTACTAAGCGCAGCCCAACCATCATTCTCATCGCCGGCCACTGGCTGGGGGCCTGGGCGTGGGATGAGGTACTTGAACACTTGAAAACCGACCACTCTCGTGCAATCGCAATGACGCTTCCTGGTCTTGATGCGGACGATCCTGAACGTGCGACAAAGACTCTCGACGACCAGGCAGAAGCGATCCTAGGCGTCATTTCTCAACAGGGAAATCAGCCCGCGATTCTCGTCGCCCACAGTGGGGCTAACGCCCCCGTTAGCCTCGTCCTTGACAGGCGCCCCGAGCTTGTCCACGGGGTAGTGTGGGTCGACTCCGGCCCTGTGGCGGCGGGCAGTGTCTTCGCCCCCGACTTCCCGGATGAGTTGAATGAGTTGCCGCTGCCGTCGTTCGATGTGCTCGGGCAACAGGCGAGCCTCGAAGGCCTACGCACAGAGGTCCTCGAGCGTTTTCGGGCTCTGGCGGTCCCTGAGCCGGGTCCAGTGGTTCGGCAGCCCGTCGAGCTCACAAACGAGGCCCGCCGCAACGTCCCGACCACCCTGGTGTGCTGCTCGATCTCGAGCGAACAGGTGATGGAGCTGGTCCAAGTAGGCCATCCAATATTTGCGGAGGTCGCGAACCTCAAGCGGCTCGACATCATCGACCTGCCCACGGGGCACTGGCCCATGTGGAGCCGACCCCTCGACCTTGCCAAAGCCATTCACTCAACGGCTTCAAGAGACAACCAAAAACGCAAGTAACAAGAAATGGGAGAGGGGCAGCTGAATGCGGCTGGCTCTCTCCCATTTCGCAGAACATGCGCGGCCGCAGAGTTGAGCGTCTGAAAGGACAGAGCCCGCTAGGCCGACGCTAAGCGGTTGACGTCGTCATTAGTGGGTGGAAACAGGTGGCTGCCCGCAATAATGTCTGGTCCCATTCAGTCGAATGAGTGTCCCACTCAACGTTCCTTTGCGGGGCACGTCATCTATACCACCGACGGCTACGGCCATACATTTTGGTCATCTCGAGAGTCATGAGTGAACGCTAGATTTTACTGCCACTACTTGGTAGCGTGACCGTAGCCATCGCTACCAGGGGGATAATTGGGCAATTTCGAGACTTTAGTTTTCGCGTCAGGATCATGGAAGAACGAAGAAGGAACCGACTGGCGACTTCGAATTTCCGTTCACGATAGCGACTTTGCCACCGTGGACTACCGGCCCGTTGCCGGCTCATCCGGTCGCTTCTTTTTAGGATTCCAACCCCGCGACTACTTCGAGGACCCGGCCGCGAGCGACCCTGTAGATCTGCAGGCCGAATCGTTCGGATTTTCCCAATGGGCTTCATCCGTTCTCGGTACCAATCTCGCTGCAACAGAATTGCTCGCTCTCATGGCACCGGAGGGCGTTGAAGACCCCATGGACGTTGTTGTCGAGGACACCTTGGTTCGACTACTCAATCTGCTCGGCATGCCTATGCCCACGTGGTTGGCACCCGAGGGCCCGTTCGCAGAGACAGAACTGGCTACTCATGAACCTGGACGGGACTGGGCGGAAATAGCTCGGGAATTAGCTTGCTTCCTTAAAGGAATGACTAGTCGCAGATACTTGCTGGTTACCTACGACATCGGACTTCGTGATTACTCGGTCTACGGTCAGTTCGCCATCAACGAGGGTAACTTTCAATGCGAGGTCGTCTCCGAGCAGTTCTTGCCAGCCGACGTTTGGCCAATTAATGACGGCTACCTTCGCCACAGCGGTTGGTCTACGCCAGAAAATGGAAATCCCAACTGGTCTATGCGACAAGACCAACCCGAGAGAGCGGCCGATTCAGTACTGAGCGCCCTGCGATCTGGCCTCGGATGCACCGACCCACAATTGATCAGCCTTACCTTTGGCCGTTTCTAGTCCGTAGAGGGTTAGGCTACCGGGCACCCTGATTGAGTAGCTGGGCGCGAACTGACCGAGCCTTTCCAGCCAGCCTTCGTCGTCGATCTTCATCGAAGACTTGATCTCGCTCTCCTCCGAAACAAAGATGCTGTCACTGCCACTCGGTCTTTAAGTTGCCACAGCTACCGCGTCATGATTTATAGCGTGGCACGAACTAGGCTGCTAGCTTTTGAACCTATGTCGATTCGCCCGAAAGGCTCAACGATGACCTACTGGCAGACCATGCCTTCCACGTACAGCGACCGCCTCGGGGAGTTGGCGCAGACGCTATCGGCTTGCCGCGAGGCCTTCCACGAGACCGCCAACGAGTTTCACTGGGAACCGGCAGCAGGATCGGGCGCGGCTCAGGCAGCGATGTTCCTGCCATCGCCTGATCCGGTAATCGACAAGCCGATTGGCGAAACCGGCCACCGCCTAATCGCAGAGGCCATCCAGATTTTTCTCTTCAACACCGCGGCGCATTTGGGTAGTTGGGCTGCTCTACTGAGGGCTGCAGAGGTGGTGCCACTCCGCCATTGCTTCTGCGCGCCGTAATCGAGAATTGCGCACACGCGGTGTGGGTGACCGGCAACGACCCCACAGAGGCTCCGGAAGACCGTCTTGCTCGCGCCTGCCTCGAGGAGTTGAAGAGCGCCGAGGAAGCCAAGATGAACGCCGGCCGTCTTCGCGGCAAGAGCGACCCCACTTACACGCGTACGGCGGACGCCTACAAGAAGGTCAAGGCGGACATTGCCGCCCGCTTCCGCGATTCGACTCCCGAGGAACTGAGCAAGTACCGGCTTCACGGTTAAGAGCTGCCGGGCCTTGAAGACTCCGTCAAGTGGATGTATGACCTCACCGCCAGCTTCGGTGGCACTATTGATGCGACTGTGGCCTCGGGCATATATGGGCTGCTCTCGAACCTCACCCACCCGACCCTCTACACGGTGAGAGAGATGCGTGGCTGGACTAAGGACGAGAAGACAGGCCGCAACGTCGCGAAGGTTTACGTCACTATTGAGTCGGTTGAGAAGGACGTTCGTGCAGCGCTAGCGGCCTTCTACAACGCTATGAACTACGTGACTGGCTACTACGGTTGGCCCGAGACGGCCCTGAGGACTCTTGAGAGCAAGATCGAAGCGGTGATCCTAGACTTCTTCATTGCCGCCCCCGACGACGAGTGACAAGGTCTCCCAATCGCGGTGGACGAGTGCCGCCGAGCGGGATGGCTGGACCGTTGTGACGTCCGCAGATCCGGCCCCGGCTTTCAGGACCTCTGGTGAGCGCGTGATCGCGACAACGCTCCAACCGGACTCCGAGAACTCTTGCACCAAGGAACACCCAAGTCCTCGATTGGCGCCAGTGACGACGGCCAGCTTCTTCATCCCTTCAGGCTGGTCCTCGCACGAGTTCCGCGGTTGCGCTGAATCGTGTCCCAGTGAGCGTTCCCCCAGCGAGATGAAGTGATCGATGCCTCACCAACGCGACATCACTAGGCGACACCTCGTCGCTGACCGCCTTTTGGGACATATTTGACGTGCACCCTTCGTAATATCGGTGAGTTAGGGTGGGATTCATGGAAGACAACGAAGTCAAAGTCCGAGAAGCAATTGCCAACGACAAGTCAACTCTGGCTTTGGCAGCTTTCGAGGCAATGAACTGGAACGGCGCCGCGCGCTTCACCCACGAAGAGTTCGCAACCAATACGGATCTTTCGCGCTACCTCAAGGGTTGGCCGCGAGTCGGTGACTTCGGCGTCGTGGCACAGACGCATGACGGTGTCCAGATTGGTGGAGCATGGTGTCGGACCTTCGCCCCAGACGACGCCGGCTATGGCTTTATTGCAGAGGACATTCCTGAACTGACCATCGGAGTCCTGCCTGGCCACCGCGGTATAGGTGCTGGCACGGCTCTCATGTCAAGCCTCATTACAATCGGACGCTCACGCGGACTGCGAGCTATCAGCCTCAGCGTTGAAGACGGGAACCGTGCCCGGGCGCTTTATGAGCGCCTAGGCTTCGTCAAAGTCGATCGCAACGGTGGCTCGGATACAATGCTTCTCCAACTCGACGCTCAGAATTAAGCACGGCATTTTCGCGATTCATTTCGGACAGTCGACGCCGTTTGCTCAGTGTTCGGCCCTGCCCATTGCGGCATCTACAAGAGTCATTTCTTAGTTCAGAGCTTTGCTTCGGCGTCTCCTACAGCCATTGCAGTCGTGGTGTTTGCGACCTCACGGAAAACCAGTCCGGCGAGGTTAAATGATCGTTCCACTACGGACAAAAATCAGATTGTTTTGGGTATCCGATAATCCCCACAAACAATGTCGGATGTAAAAGTGATGCCCTTGAAATCGTGTCCCGCAGGAGGTTCCCGGAACGGGCAAAATCGTTGCACCAACGCTCAGAAGTGAAGGCGAATCAGGCAACTTCAAATGCGACTACGCCGACCTCATCTTCATCGGAGAGCGCAGGATAATGAGAACGAAGACCGCGGCGAAACTCCTCGACGGATGTTCCGGGTGCAAGACCAGCTTGTTCAGCTGTCATCTGATCGAGCTGATGGTATTGAACTTCTGTCACCCGTCCATCCAGTGTTCGATGCTCGGCGTCGTCCT
>NZ_PPXB01000016.1:0-112888 GCF_002909415.1 Arthrobacter glacialis
GGGAGGGCCGCCCGGTGGGGGTCAGCGCGGTAGATGGCTCGCCGTCACGCTGGGCTTGCAGGGCCCACGTTTCCAAGGTTTGAAACAAGGCCAGGGCGGGTGTGGCGGGCAGGATGGCGCCCAGTTTTGCCATGCCGTCGGGCAGTGGGGTGAACCAGACCCTTCTTTGCGCGCGGGCCCTGTGAAAACGTTCGGTCAGGGATTCAGGGTTGTGCTTTTGTGCCAATCGCCGGATCTTGCGGGTCAGTCCGGCCGGATTCATCCGGGATGCCCCGGTCAGGAACAGCGGTTCCAGGACCGGGAAGAGGTCCTCGGGGACGTTTTCCAGGCCGCGACGGATGGCGTGGATCCGGGTCTGATCCAGCAGTCCTTCCCTGAACAGTGTCCCGGTGGATGGCAACGCTGCCAACGTTGCGGCGTCATCGAGGCGATGCTGGGCAGTGCCCGCACTGATCGCGTACACGGCCATGAGTTCCCCTGCGGCCCACAGTGACACTTCGGGGTCACGGCCTCCGCAAGTTTCCTCGTTGATGGGCGGGCGGCGGGTAGCGAACTCGGCCAGTGCCTCCATCTCCCTGGCCTGGGCAAACGCCGCCAATCGGTTCGCCGCGTGTAGGTAGTCCAGCAAGTCGTTATCGCTCAACGTGTCCGGCTCCAGCCGTGTCAACGCCTCAGCGCCGGTGGCCGGTGTCCATGTCACGCCTGCAGGATTGTTCTTTCTTGGCGCCTTTGGATGGTCTGGAACCGAGGCCCTGATCACTTGCACCAGGGAATCTGCCTCAAGGCCAGGCAATGAAAGCAGTTGACCCGCGGAACTACCTGGGCCGCTCCCGGCTACACCCGCGGAACTCCCCGCGCCGCTCCCGGCGACATCGCCTGGGGCGCCCGCGGAGCCGCCGTCGCCGTCAAGCGTCTGGACCAGCGTGGCCCATTCATCCGCCGAGATCGTCCGGGATGGGCCCACCCACGTCACGTTTTTCATGTGGGGGTCATCGGCGAAAGGGTCACTGGCCATCAGCCTGGCGAACTCGGCATCCGCACATCCGCCGTCAGCGGCCTCCGACCAGTGGTCGGGAGCCTGATCCAGAAACGGCTGTCCGGCAGGGGTGGAAACCCTGTTGCTGCCGGGCCAATTGGCGGTGCCCATACTCCAATTTTAGGCGCTGAACGACTTCAAGGGAAGACTTTTTAGAATATATGTTCCAGAAGATTTCTTCCCGCTCGAGAAGCCCGGGGAAGCGCCGTTGGAGATATCCGGGCTTCTTACAACCCGGTGGGATCAGTGTTGGCACCGCATAGAATGACGGCAACGCGTTCGCCCGCAGCCGGCACATACGCCCCAGAGGCCAGGGCCGCATAGGCCGCGGCTGCGCCGTGCTCCAGAACCATGCGATAGTTCTCCCACAGGAACGTCCTTGCTGCGCTGATGCTCTCGTCGCTGACCAGCACGCTCTGAACGCCTGTCCGCACGGCCACCTCGAAGCCGATGTCGCCAATGCTGCGAGCCCCCAAAGAATCAGCGGCAATGCCTGAAACGGCAACATCCACGGGCTGGCCTGCTGCCAGCGCCGCGTTCAGGCTTGGCGCGTTGTCGGGCTCCACGGCAACAATTGTTGCGTGACCCTCCAGTGCCGCAGCGATCCCTGCCATCAGGCCGCCCCCGCCCACGGCCACGAGGACAGTGTCCATGCTGCCCAGTTGCTCCAGCAATTCAAGGCCAATGGTGCCGGCGCCGGCGGCAATCTCTAGTTGGTCGTAGGCGTGGCAGTACACGGCACCCTTTTCCGTGGCAAACGCGATGGCAGCCTCATACGCTTCAGCGTATTCGGCGCCTTGTTGCACCACGGTGGCGCCAGCCTTGCGCAGTTTGGCAACCTTCACCGCCGGAGCACTCAACGGGACATAAACGGTGGCGGGCACGCCCACGGTGGAAGCCGCGTAGGCATTGGCCAGCCCGGCATTGCCCCCGGAGGCCACCACTATGCCCACCGCCGGGTTAAGTTCGCCCCGCTCCTGGCAACCAATCACGCGATTGAAAGCCCCACGAGCCTTGAAGGTGCCTGTGTGCTGGAGAAACTCGCACTTGAGCCAGACATCGCCGGGGGAGTGGTCGGCATCCACTTTGAGCACCGGCGTCCGGCGAACCAGCCCATCGATGCGGAGGGCTGCCTGGTCAACATCTGCACGGGTGATCATTCAAGAGCTCTCTTTGCTGGCGTAAGGATTTACCCAAGGCTATAGCTGGCGGTGAAATGGAGTCCAACTTTGCCCATACCGAGAGATCCTTCCAGGCAGACGGACTAGGCTGGATCAATGACTATTGACTCCACTTTGATCCACGATCTGCCGCAGCACACAGTGCGCCGCGCGGTCGTCTCCGCCATGGCAAACAATGTCTATTTGATCACCGCCAAATCCACTGGTGCCCAAGTTCTCATTGATGCCGCGGATGATCTGCCCGCCATCAATTCACTCCTGCACGACGGCGCCGCGGACTCCAGTGGCCCCACGACGCTGGCCATGATTGCCACCACCCACCAGCATTGGGACCATGTGCGCGCCTTGGCCGCATTGGTGGCCCAGACGGGTGCCCCGACAGCTGCCGGAGCCCAGGATGCTGCCGGGATTGCTTCTGAATGCGGCGTTACCACTGACCACGCCGTGGGCGACGGCGGCAAACTGGCGGTAAACGGCATTGAGCTGGCAACAGTGCATCTGCGCGGCCACACACCCGGTTCCATCGCCTATGTTCTCCGCAGTGGTTCGGGCGAGCAGGAAAGTACGCTGATCTTCAGCGGCGACTCCTTGTTCCCAGGTGGTGTTGGCAATACTGAGCAGGATCCGCAGCGCTTCGCGCAACTTCTCGATGACGTGCAGGAGCGGCTCTTTACGAACTATGGAGACGACGCCATAGTGCTGCCCGGCCACGGTGACGCGACCACCTTGGGCGCCGAACGGCCATCACTGGCTGACTGGCGCGAACGCGGCTGGTAACTGCGCCGAAAGTATGGCCTGCGCCTCACAACTAGCGTTGCGCACTTATGGCCGCTTAAGCTGGAGTCATGTACTTTATTGTTGTGAAATTTCAGGTCCAGCCCGAATCCGCCGAGGAGTTCATGGACCTGGTTGGTCCCTACACGGAATCCACCCGCGCCGAGCCGGGCAATCTCTGGTTCGACTGGTCACGAAGCGTTGACGATCCCAACGAGTTTGTCCTGGTGGAAGCATTCCTGGACGACGACGCTGCCGGCGCCCACGTCTCCAGCGACCACTTCAAGTCCGGTCTTGACGCCATGCGCCCCGTCTTGGTCGCGACGCCCAAGATCGTCTCGCGCAAGGTGGACGGCGACTCCTGGGATGCCATGGGCGAGCTGCAGATCGACTAATACACATGCCCGCCACGGCCGCCATGGGGTATCCAAGCGGCCCCTTCAGCCTTGACACACTGGGGCAGGGACTGGTTTTTGCCCAGTCCCTGCCCCAGCTGGCGCACGTCCTGGCCCTTTCGCAGCCGGACGGTGCCGTTGCCGTGGTCCAGGCCCCGCCCGGGACAGGAAAAACCACCTTGGTGCCGCCCCTGGTGGCCAATGTGCTCAGCCACGGCCAGGCAGGGCAGCGGATCCTCGTTACCCAGCCCAGGCGGGTGGCAGCACGGTCGGCGGCAAGGCGGCTCGCCACCCTGGATGGCAGCACGCTCGGCACCAAGGTGGGCTACACCGTGCGCGGTGAGAACCACACGAGCCACGAAACAATCATCGAATTCCTCACCCCCGGAATTCTCCTGCGCCGCCTGCTGCGTGACCCCGGGCTGGAAGGGGTGTCCGCCGTCGTGCTGGATGAGGTCCACGAACGCGGCCTGGAAACCGACCTCCTGCTGGGCATGCTGGCAGAAGTGCGGGCGCTGCGCGGCGATCTGACCCTGCTGGCCATGTCAGCAACCCTCAACGCCCAGCGGTTTTCCCGCCTGCTGGCGGACGACGCCGGGTCCCCGGCTCCTGTGATCGACTGCCCCTCCGCGCTGTACCCCCTAGAGGTTGACTGGGCGCCGGCGTCGATGTCCCGGGTGGATGAGCGCGGCATTTCCCGGGCATTCCTGGATCATGTGGCCGACACGGCCGCTGCAGCGCATGCGGCAGCCGTGGCCGGCAATCCCGCAGTGGATGCACTGGTCTTTGCTCCCGGTGCGTGGGAAGTGGGCCACATTGCCCAACGTCTGCGGGCTGCCTGTGCCGGTACGGAAATTCTTGAATTGCATGGCCAGGTGCCGGCACGCGAGCAGGACAAGGCAGTTTCGGCCAGGGTGCCGGGCGGATTGCCGCGCATCATTGTTTCGACGTCCCTGGCCGAGTCCTCGTTGACGGTTCCCGGCGTGCGCCTGGTGATTGATTCGGGTTTGTCGCGGGAGCCGCGCAGGGATGCCGCCCGCGGCATGACCGGCTTGGTGACAGTGACCTCTTCGCGCGCCTCGGCGGAGCAGCGCGCAGGACGTGCGGCCCGTCTTGGACCGGGCAAAGTGGTGCGCTGCTACGAACAAAAAACGTTTGCGGCAGCCCCGGCCCACCCCACGCCTGAGATCGCCGTGGCCGACCTCAGCACCGCTGCCCTGCTCCTGGCCTGTTGGGGCGCTCCGGCAGGGCAAGGTTTGTTGCTCCCGGACGCTCCACCAGTGGCGGCCATGAACGCAGCCGTTGAGATTTTGACTGAATTGGGTGCCTTGGATGCCCAGGGCCATGCAACAGCGCTTGGAAAGACACTGGCAGCCATCCCCGCCGAGCCGCGCCTGGCCAGGGCACTGCTCGACGGCGCGGCCATGGTAGGCCCCAAACCGGCCGCCGAGATTGTTGGCGTCGTGGCAGGGGACAGCAGGGCGCAGGGCGCGGATCTCACCGCGCTGCTGAGCTCACTGCGTGCCGGCCGCGACCCCGGCGCACGCCGCTGGGGCCAGGAAGTGCGCCGGCTGGAACAGCTTGCGCGCAAGAATGCCGCACCCAACGTCCGCACTGGTGCCACGACAGTTGATGCGCCGGACGTTGTGGGGTTCGTGGTGGGGCTGGCCTTCCCGGACAGGGTCGCACGGCTGGTGGCCAACGCCGCGGGCCACCAATATTTACTGTCCTCCGGCACCCGTGCGGGGCTGCCAGCGGGAAGCGCCCTGGCCGGACACGAGTGGTTGGCTGTGGCAGATGTGGCCCGCGCCCAGGGGCGTGACGCCGCAGGCACCGGGGCCATCATCCGCGCCGCTGCTCCCTTGAGTCAAGAAATCGCCGAGCAGGTGTCCGCCCACCTGTTGCGGGATTCCGTGGTGGCGCAGTTCGTCAACGGCAAGGTCACCGCCCGCCGGGAGCGGCGGCTGGGAGCCATTGTGCTCTCCTCAACACCCGTCAAGGCATCCGCCGCACAGGGGCGTGACGCCGTGGCTGCCGCGCTGGCGCGCGAGGGTGTGGGAATGCTGTCCTGGAGCGCTCCGGCCGACGCATTGCGGCGCAGACTGGCCTTGCTGCATCGTGAGCTGGGTGAGCCGTGGCCGGATGTCAGCGACGCCGCCCTCCTGGCCAGACTGCAGGATTGGCTGGGACCGGAACTCGAATCCGTGGCGGCTGGAAGCGCGCTGTCTGCACTTTCTCTAACCGATCCGCTGCGACGCCTCCTGCCATGGCCGCAGGCTTCACAGCTGGGGGAGTTGGTGCCGGAGACACTTGCCGTTCCCAGCGGTTCACGGATCAGGATTGACTACCCGGACGTCTCCAGCGACGGCCCTCCCGTGGTGGCCGTGAAATTGCAGGAATGCTTTGGGCTGGCCCAAACACCGCTCCTGGTCAATGGCCGCGTGCGGGTGCTCTTCCACTTGCTCTCACCTGCCCGGCAGCCGCTTGCCGTGACGGATGACCTGCAGTCATTCTGGTCCGGTCCCTACGCCCAGGTCCGGGCACAGATGCGTGGGCGTTACCCCAAGCATCCGTGGCCCGAGGACCCCTGGAGCGCACCTGCCACGGCAAGGGTGAAAAGCCGGATGTGATCGCTTGCGCTCCCACGGCAGAACCTCAAGGCAGGACGTCCACGGTCTCGGTGCGCTCCTGGATTGATTGGCTCTCCCAGGAACGCTTGAGCTCAAACAGCAATTCCATGCGTCCGGGCTCACCGGCCATGAAATGGAATTTCTGTGTTCCGGGGGACGGTATCGGTGCAGGATCGGCAAGTTGCGAATCCGGGGCAAAGGACTTGTCCACAAGCTCCAGCCCGGCCGGCACCCCGGCCACCGACCATTGATAGCCGGTGGCCGGGGTGGCGGGGAACTCAACACTGAACATCTCGCCTGCCCGGACTGTGATCACCACTCAACTCTCCTCCGTGGCAGGCTCATGTCAAGGGCCGCATCTTGCCTAGTTCAGGATCAGGCATACCACTTGTGCCACATGGCAGAATCCGTGCCTTCCACGAAGCAGTCGAGCCGGCCGGGCGCCCAGGTGGACACCCCGGTTCCGGAGGACAGCAGCCCGCCAAGGTTTTCCTCACCGCTCCAGGACCCGTCCCACCACTTATGCATCATGTTGAAGCCGGCGCCGGGGTAGAACATGTCAATCCGGTCCGGTCCCCAGGAGGCTGCGGAGAGGTCACCGCCAACGTAGCCGCCCAGAGCTTCCCAGCCGCTCCATCCGGCCCCTGCCCAGTACTGGTGGTACAGCTGGCTGTCGGTGCCCTTGACAAAGGTGTCGAGCCGGTTGTCGCCCCATGAAGCAACGGCAGGGGCGGAATCGCACACCCCGCCCAAGCTTTCCCAACCTCCCCAGTTGCTGCCATCCCACCACAGGTGCCACATGGCCGAGTCCATGCCGCGGGCAAAGACGTCAATGCGGTTGGGGCCCCACGAAACTGCTGCGGGGTCGGAGGACAGCAAGCCGCCAAGGGCTTCCCAACCGCTCCAACCACCGTCGAACCACTTGTGGTAAAGCTGGTGGTCGGTGCCCACCACAAACATGTCCAGCCGCCCGGATTCCCAGGAGCAGATGGCCGGGCCGCTCTGGCAGCCGCCGCCCAGCGATTCCCAGCCGTTCCAACTTGAGCCGTCCCACCACCTATGCCAGATGGCGGAGTCGGTGCCGCGGGCCACGGCGTCGATCCTGTTGGGTCCCCAGGAGACGGCACTGGGCTTGGAGGTGATGATTCCGCCCAGAGACTCCCAACCGCTCCAGCCGTGGCTGGGCGGAAGCTGCACACCCTGGGCGGTGGAGAAGGCGTATACGTCAAAGTTGCACTGACCGTAGGCGATCTTGAAGTAGCCCGACATGCCCCACCCGGTTCCCCAGGAGTTCTTCACCAGCCAGCACTGCTCGGATTCGGAGTAGCCGATTACCTCAACGCAGTGCCCGCCAACGTAGTTGCCCGTGACGTGCTGGTACACGCCCGTGGCGTAACTGTAGAAGTCGTCGTAGACGTCGAAGGATGCGGCGCACGGGCCGGTGCTGTCCAGGTAGCTCTTGCGCTCGTTGATGTCACCGATCAGGCCGTGGTTGGTGATGGAGACCTGGCTGTCGGCCCGGTTTGGGGTGGGCCGCACATACGGCTTCCAAAGATTGGTGGCCGGGTCGATCACAGGTGGACTGTCAAAGGCGCTCGAGTACGGCAGGGCCGTCTCGCTGACCTGCCCCCGGGCCTGCAACTGTGCCATGCAGGCATGGGAATTCCAGCCGCCGCAGGACGGGCCATGGCTGGAATTGAAATGTGAATCGGCCTCGGACAGGTCAAGGAGCTGACCGTGCTCAATGGAGGCCATGGACTCAACCACCGCAGTGCACGCAAACGATACGCAGGAACCGCAATACTGCTGGTCCCGCACAGCAGTGACGTGGTTGCCGTTCTTGTTGCGCCAGTCAACTTCCGGGGCAAAGGCCCTGGCTGCCAGTCCGGCGGCTTCCTGAGGTCCTGCCGCGCGCATGGCGACGTCGGCCGGGGTGAAAATGACGCCCAATAGGGCCCTCTTGGCCTCGTCGCTCAGCAGCGACTGAGGCGTGATGCGGGGACTCCAACGAGCCTCTGCCGAGGTAAGGGTTGCCGATAGTTCGTGAATATCCAAAGTGGCCATGGTGGTGCCCTCCGTGAGCGCGCGGCCCTCCCACACGGACCGCTCAGTGCATGGGTTCCGTCATCAAGAAATTGTGGGTGGGGCGCCCCGCAGGCCACCTCGCCGGGCCTCCCGTTTCTTCCACCAGGAGCCCCGCCCGCACGCAAATCATTCAACACATTCAACACTGCAAATGCTAGATCTGCGCTACGGGCGGGGCTATGCTACCGGCCAGTGTTTAGCCAAAAGGACAAGGTGGGTGTCAGTCGCCCTAGGAGGTGCCCTTCCTTGTCGCCTGCCGCCACTCATTTGAGGCCAAATGCGAACTGGCTTGGGCGCCCACCTGAGCCATTCCGCCGTCGACCTCCCAGCTGGCTCCCGTCACATAGCTGGCCGCAGGGGAGGCCAGGAAAGTGACGACGCCGGCTATCTCCTCCGCGGTCCCGGCATGTCCCAGCGGAATGCCTGGACGCGGAATCTGGTGAGGGTGCCGCAGCTCGGAGTCAGGCAGATGAGTGGCGATTTCACCTGGTGCCACCGTGTTCACGGTGATCCCGTGCCCGGACAGTTCCACGGCCAGTGTCTTGGCGAGTCCGTTGAGGCCGTACTTGGAGGCACAGTAAGCCCCGAAGCCAAACCTTGGCTGGTGGGCGTGGATGCTGGTGATCACCACAATCCGCCCACCGGAACCGCCGGCAATCAACAGTTTCGCAGCGGCCTGCAGACAGAGGAAAGCGCCGTTGAGGTTGATGTCCAGTATCCGCTGCCAGTCCTCATACTCGGTGTCCACCACCGAGCTGAGCAGCCCCACGCCAACGTTGTTGACAAAGACTCCCAGTGATCCGAGCTCCGTGGCCAGCTTTTCCACGGCAGGGGCGCAGCTGGGAAGGTCGCTGGTGTCCAGCCATAACAAGGCTGCGCGCCGACCCAGCTCCTCGATGCTCGCAGCGGTGTCCCTGGCACCCGCCTCATCGTCATGCCAGGTGAAGCCCACATCGAAGCCGTCCCGAGCCAAGGCGATCGCTATGGCTTTGCCAATGCCGCGATCGGCACCGGTGACTATGGCCGTTTTGGGGTAAGTGGAAACTGTTCCAGAGCCCGTCACAGCCGCTCTTACTTTGCCTTGTTGGCGGCTGAGCGTTCGGTCTTGGCGCCAGCGGTGAGGAGGTCGCCGTCGTCGTCCTCGAGATGGGCGCGCATGAACCACTGGAACAGTTCCAGCTTGGCGCATTGGCCAATGAGCATGTCCTCGGTGATGGGGTCCAGCTCGGCAACGTCGGCCAGGGTTTTGCGGTGGCTGGAGAGGAAGCCCTTGTACACCACATCCAGGGCAGCAAGGTGCGCCGCGGTACCGGCCCGAGCAATGGCGTAGTCATCCCACGATCGGGCCTCGACCAAGGCTCCGGGCAAACCGTTGGGGGAGACACCCAAGGTGGCGATGCGTTCGGCGGTTTCATCCACCATGGCACGGACCACGTCAATTTGGGGATCCAGCATCTCGTGCACGCTGATGAAGTCCCTGCCCACCACATTCCAATGTGCGTGCTTGAGCGTCAGCTGGAGGTCGTTGAGGGCGTGGAGCCTTGATTGGAGCAATGAGCCCACCTTGTGGCCATCCTGAAGTGATAAGCCAGGAACCGTGTATCCCGCGTGAGCTGTCCTCTTAACAACCATGTGAAACTCCTTCGTATCAACGCTCTGGTTAGCTGTTTCCTTGTTTCGCAGGACCGGAACGTGCCCGATCTGCTCTCACGGTAACCACATCTTCGAAGAAGGTCTAGAGGTGTCCGGCACCAGTTCACCCGGAACACCCACGTTCCGGGAGTTGTTCCCGTGCAGCCGCGTGTCACAGGTGGATAGTTTCTGATGGCGGGGCGCGCCCACTAGCGCAAGGCAAGGGCCGCCGTCGCACTTCCTTATTGGAGCACTCCTTTAATGGAGCACAGCGGCGGCCCTTCTACGGTTTATTCGAAACGGCTGGGATCTCCCATGCCGCGCCGGACAACTTCGGCATAGCCGCTGGAAAAGTCAACAACTGTTGTTGGCTCGGCGCCAACATCACCGGCGTCGATCACGGCGTCCAGCACGTGGTCCAGCGTCTCCTTGATTTCCCAGCCCTGCGTCAGCGGCTCCTGTTCATCAGGCAGCAGCAGGGTGCTGGAGAGCATGGGCTCGCCCAACTCTGCCAGAATGGCCTGGATCAGGCTGCTGTCGGGGATGCGCACGCCAACAGTCTTCTTTTTCGGGTGGGCCAGGCGTTTGGGTACTTCCTTGGTGGCCGGGAGGATGAAGGTGTACGGCCCGGGCGTGACGGCCTTGATGCTGCGGAAGATGTCATTATCCACCATGACAAATTGCCCCAGCTGTGCAAAGTCCTTGCAGACAAGGGTGAAGTGGTGTTTGCTGTCCAGTCGGCGAATGGACCGGATCCGATCCAGAGCCTCGCGGTTGCCCAGCTGTGCACCCAGCGCGTAGCAGGAATCGGTGGGGTAGGCGATGAGCCCGCCGGATTGCAGGATGGCCACGATCTGGCTGACCGAACGCGGCTGGGGATCGTCTGGATGAATGTCGAAGAATTTTGCCATGAAATGAGCATACGACTCCCGCACGCTCCCTGGGGCCATTGTGCCACTTCACTGTGACGTGCACCGGAGTGCTGCCCTGCTTCCAGCGGTTTCGGGGTGCCACGTCCAGCTAACTCCCATATATTGGGGGGACGCTAAAAAGGACGTATGCGCCAGGGCTGCTGCGCATCAAATGGCCCCGGCGCATGAGCACTTTAGAGGAAGGTCTTCCATGGGAGAGCGTTCACCAAGGCAGCCCAAGGCAAGCCACTATCTAGCGACTGCTGCCAACGGGGGAAGCACCACGACTTCCTCGCAACTGCTGCGGATGCTGCTGATCAGTTCAGTCATCGGGGTGATGGTGGCTGGCATGTTCGTGCCCGCGGCAGCTTTTGCCAAGGTGGCTGTGGCCGGTGTCAACGATTTTTTGACCACTGTTCCGAGCTCGATGGACTTTCAGGCACCCGCGCAGGCAACCACAATGCTCGCCTCCGACGGTTCCACGATTGCCACCCTGTACGCCCAAGACAGGAAGGTCGTGGATTTTGACAGCATGTCGCCCTTCATCAAGGACGGCGTGGTTGCCATTGAGGACGCCAGGTTCTACGAGCACGGCGGGGTGGATCCCACAGGCATTGTCAGGGCCCTGGTCGCCACCATCAATGGCGGGCGCCAAGGTGCCTCAACCATCACCCAGCAGTACGTCAACAACATGTTGATCGAACAGCTGGTGGCGGATGGGAAGACTGATGAAGCCAAGCTGGGCATGGAAAAGACGGTGGCCGACAAGGTCACCGAAATTCAGCTGGCCATTGGGCTGGAAAAGAAGTTGTCCAAGGATGAGATCTTGGCCGGGTACCTGAACATCATTTACTTTGGCAACGGAGCCTACGGCATTGAAGCTGCCGCGAAACTGTACTTCAACACCACGGCCAAGGATCTTACCCTCCCACAGGCCGCAGCCTTGGCTGGGGTGGTCAACCGGCCCACCTACTACGACCCCATCACCCAGCCGGAGAATGTTGTCACCCGGCGCAACGCAGTTCTTGCCAAGTTGTTGGATCAGAATAAGATCAGCCAGGCGGACCATGACGCTGCCGTCCAGGCGCCCCTGGACCTGCATGTAACCACCAGCTCTCAGGGTTGTGCCGCAGCCACCGCCGCCTATTTCTGCGACTATGTGCAGCAGCTTTTTCTCAACGACCCGGCCTACGGTGCCACCCTGGAGGAGCGGACCAAGGTGCTCTACCAGGGCGGCCTGACCCTGCAAACCACGTTGGATTCAGCCCTGCAAAAGGTGGCCCAGGAGCAAGCCACCGCCACCATGAGTGCCACCGACCCGCTGCAGCGTGGTGCGGCGATTGTCAGTGTGCAGCCGGGGACGGGCAAGGTCCTGACCATGGCGCAAAACACCGTGTACAATCCGGCCGAGGCGCCCGGGAACTACATGGGAAATTTTGCCGTTCCGGTCAATGACGCCAATGGCCAGCCGCTCCATGGTGCCGGTGGTTTCCCTGTCGGTTCAACCTTCAAGCCGTTTGTGTTCGCTGAATGGCTCAACAGCGGCCATTCCATGATGACCTCCATCAATGGCGCCGTCCGGCGCTACCCCAGCGGTTACCCGTGGACCAATTCCTGCGGAACCACCACGGGAAACTATGATCCTGCTGCAGGGACCATCCTGCTACCCAATGATGACCCCAACCATTACTACCCCATGAGCGCCTACGAAGGGCTCTACAATTCCATCAACACCGTCACCTTTCAAACCGCCGCAGCCCTGGACTTTTGCAACATCCAAAAAATGGCAACAGCAGCCGGGGTGAAAGACGGAGGGACCAACAAACCCTATGACCTTTCCAGCATTGCCAACTTGCTCGGCACCAAGAATGTGGCTCCCTTGGACATGGCAACGGCGTTTGCCACCTTCGCCAGCGGGGGTACGCGCTGCAACCCCATTGCCTTGACGGCCATCACTGGAGCCAACGGAACCAAGTACCCTGTCCCCGCCGCGGACTGCAAGCGAACCATCAGTGCCGACGTGGCGGCCGGGGTGACCTACGCACTGCGCAGCGTCCTGCAGCGCGGCTCCGGCTGGAACATCCCCCTGGACGACAAGAACAACTCCTTCGCCAAAACCGGTACAACTGACGGCAACATTGAAACCTGGACCATTGGTGGCAATAGTGGAGTGGTTACCGCATCATTCTTTGGCAGCTACAAGGGCAACGGTGCCGAATTTGTGAACCAAGACATCGTGATCAACGGCAAGTACTACGCTGGCGTTGACGGTGCCGACCTAGCTGGCGGCCAGTGGGCAGCAGTCATGAACGCCGCAGCCGCCAACCCTGAATACACCGCTTCGGAGTTGGTGAACCCGCCAGCAGAGATGCTCGCCTCCACGGCACCCTTGGTGGCGGGGTTCAATGACCCCAAGTCCGGCGCGGAATCGTTGCCCGTAACACCTCAAGTTCCCGCGCAGCCCCAAGACCCAAGCCCCCAGGTCCCTGCGGTGCCTCAAGCAACCGTTCCGCCGCAGCCCACGACCGAGCCCGAGGCAACCCTCCCGCCCCCAGCGGCTGAACAGCCGTCAACGCCGGCACAGCCTGCGCCGTAAAAAGCCCACCTGTGGCAGCCATGGGGGTGTCCCAACTATGGACAGCACGTTTTCTGAGCAAGAATACAAAGCAACGGGATGGGCCCGTTGCCTGAAGGAGCGAATTCGTGTCTGAAGCTACACCAGTGGTCCGCATCGTGGTTGGCGTTGACGGGTCCAGCGCGTCAGTAAAAGCGTTGCAAGAAGGCGCCAGGTTCGCTGCCGAACTAGGCGGGGTGGTTGATGCCGTTGCCGTGTGGGAGGTGCCCAGCAGGCATGCCACCTACGAGGCGCTGGGGATCGGAAGCTTTGAAGACGGTGCCTGCCAAGTACTCAACGATGCCTTGTTTCAAGCATTTGGCGCCGACGTCCCCACCACAGTCTCGGCACGCCTAGTCCAAGGCCACCCGGCCAAGACGCTGGCGGCATGCTCTGAAGGCGCCCGCATGCTGGTGGTTGGACGACGAGGCCAAGGCGGGCTGCTGGGTCTGCTGCTGGGTTCCGTCAGCAATGCCGTGGTCAGCCACGCACCGTGCCCGGTGCTGGTGGTTCAGTAAGCTACCGGTTCAAGTAAGTTACTGCCGGGCCAGGCAGCCTTGGGCAGCTTTTTCGGCTGTCTCCAAGGCTTCCGCCAACATGGCGACGGCCCGCTGGTACTCCGCGACGCCGTCGTCCGCGGGAACATCCCCCGTGAGGGACATCCGAGTGAGGCACCCTGGTCCGTGTCGAAGTGAAGCTGCGGCGCGGGCGGCCTTGGCCAGGGCCGAGGTTTCGGGCACCCGGACATCGCTCATGGCGGGGAAGTCGATGGCAGCGGCCGGGTCCAGTTCATAGCGGCCCCAGCGAGTCATTAGGGCGTCGTGCTCATGGTTGGCGGTGCTGAGGGCAAGGCTGAGCTGCCGGCGGCGGTCGGTGGCTGCGGCCGTGATCTGGCGACGCACCACGAGCTTATGGGTGGCTACGGTAGTGGCAAGGGCCACGGCAAAAAGTGCCAGTGACGTGAAGCTGCTGGTGAGCGCCGGAATCAAAATCAGGGGCGCCGCCACGCACAGGCCGGCAAAGGCGTACCAAAACGTTGCGTCAGGATCATTTTCCGCCGTGGCGCGTGTTCGAATCAGCCAAACGGTAGCCGCTGCCGTGAGACAGACCAGCGCCGCAAGTACTAGGACAACCATAACCGGCACCTCCGACGGACGTGGTCCCGACGGCCCCGCCCGGACACTCCTTGCTGGCGCACGTGGCGTGTCGCCATACTCCTATTGCAGGCCTAAATCCCACCCGGGTCAAGGGGTGGGCACAGAAGTTCGAATTTCCGTCTTCCGAGGCGCCCGTCCCCGGAACTTTGGCGCAACTGATTCACTGTGATGCCCAAGGTCACGATTAGGCGACTACGGAAATATGGGTAACGTTCACAGCCGCGCCGAGTGTCGCCGTATCGCTTTGGCCGATTTTGCGTCCTGGGCGATGCGCTCTGGGCTCTGCAGGAATAGCGTTAAACAACCCTCACAAAGAGGGCATCCATCATTTCCCATAGAGGGTGTTTTTCATGAAAATCGTCAAAACTTGGTTGGCAATTGTGGGGTTGCTCCTGGCGTTTGTTGTGGTTGCTCCGGCGCCTGCCCAGGCCGCCTCAACACCGTATTGCGGCATCACGTGGGGCTCGCTGGCGAAGGCGTCCGGCAGCCTTACCGGTGCTTCCGTCACCAATGTTCGTGCCGGCCGGCACGCGTGCTATGACCGCATGGTCATTGACCTTCAGGGCCATGCCAACGGCTTCAGCGTGCAGTACGTTGCATCGGTTTCCCAGCCGGGCAGCGGATTTCCCGTGCCGCTCCGGGGCGGTGCGGATTTGCACGTAGTTGTTCTGGCGCCGGCCTACGACCAGAACACCGGGCTGTCCACCTACAATCCGGCCAACAGGAACGAGCTGGTTAACACCGCTGGCTTTGCAACCTTCCGCCAGGTGGCCATGGCCGGCAGCTACGAAGGCTACACCCACATCGGTGTGGGGGTGAGGGCCAGGCTGCCGTTCAGGGTATTCTTCCTGAACGGCCCGGGGAACACGACCCGGATAGTGCTGGATGTGGCCCATCAGTGGTAGGTCCCTTTGGTGCCGCCGTTGCTCCCGTATTTTCAGGAACGACGGCGGCACTTTTGTGGCCGGGCAGAACTCGGCGAGCTAGTAGCGCTCGGGTTCCGAGCCCAGGGGGAAGCGGATCCCACGAACACTGCTGGGCGTGATTTCCACAAAGGTGTACTTGAGGGTTTGCAGCCAAGGCGTCAACGGCAGGTCCATGACGGCGTCGATCTCGGTTTGCGATTCCAAGACTCGTGCAGTCCCCTTGAGGACAACACTCCACGCCTGATCCTCGGCGAGGCCGTCAATCTCGAAGGCAACTGTGTCATTGATGGTCAGTTCGGCCAGCTTGGTTCCGGGGTTGGTCCGGATCAACAGTTTCTGCTCATGAGCGAGGAAATTGATGGGGAAGATGTCGGGCTGGTTGGCCACGCTGAGGGCCAGTCTGCCAAAGCTCGTGTTCTCCAGAAACTTCCATGCTTCATCGGTGGACATATTCTCGCCGGGGCGCTCATCAGTGCTCATGCTGCGATTATGCCCCACCGAGACCAAAATGGACACCAAACTTTCCGTTGCTAGGCGGGCTGGTGGTGCCCGGCACTTTCCCTCAGGATCACTGTTCCGGTGACGCTGCCGGACTGCTTTGCTGCCGGGTTCAGTGCCATCTCGGCAGCCAGTTTGCCCATGTCCTCCAAAGGCAGGCGGTAGGTGGTGAGCGCGGGGGAGTGATCGCGCAGCGTGGGAATATCATCGAATCCAGCGACTTGAATATCAGTCGGAATGCCCAGCTCTCGGGAACGCAAAGCTGTCATGGCGCCAAGCGCTATGACGTCGTTGGCGGCCAAGATGCAGACGGGGGACTCGGCGTCGTCCTTCAAAACGGACAGCGCCTGGGCATTGTCGCCGAGGGAATTCAGGTACTCCACGGTGGCGTCGTAGCCGCCCTTGCTGGTGAATGCTCCGTGAACGACGGCGAGAGGCTCAAGGTTCGCCTCGGCCAACCCGTGCAGGAAACCTTCCACACGCACCCTTGCCGTGTTGCGTTCATGCGGGCCCGCCAAGATGACAAAGCGCTTGATGCCCTGCGCCACGAGCGCCGCCACCAAGGCTGTGGCTCCCTCGCGGTTGGCCACCGTCAGGACGCGAGCCTCCGGAATGGCAGATGGCCCCAATGTCACCACCCGCCCGCCATTGTTGATGTACTGCGAGAGTGCCTTGGCCAGCCGGGGATCTTCGTCCAAAAGCCGCGAGGCCGCCAAAATGATGGCATCCGTGCGGTACGAAATGAACGCGTTGACGGCAGCGAGTTCGGCATCGCCGGGGGACCCGTCGCCAACAATATCCGTGCCGGCCAGCAGCACCTGGTGGCGCGTTTGCAACGCGGCCTGCTGCACCCCATGGGCTATGGCGGAAAAATACGGGTCAGCAATGTCGTGGACCACCAGGCCCACCAGCCCTGTGGTGGAACGGGCCAGTGCCTGGGCCTGGGCGTTGGCCACGTACCCCAGTTCCTCGGCGGCAGACTTCACGCGCTCGGCAATGTCGGCAGCGGGTGTCCGGCTGGAGCCGTTGAGTACGCGTGAGGCCGTAGCTAAAGAGACGCCGGCGTGCTGGGCAACTTCTGAGAGTTTAACGGGCACGCTAATGTTCCTTGCGCTCGATGGATAGTGTGGGGCGGATCACGAAGTGCCCTTGACCTGGATGCAATCTTCAGCATATATTGGAAAGCGCTTTCCTAACGACTAACCACGCCGGGTTTCCTGGCCTGCACTTACAACCACTTTCGGGAGAATATCGTGACTATGACAGCCACCGCCGATCAGAGCGCCGCTCAAGCCACCCTTGCTGACACTGTTGCCAGCAAGCCGTCCAACGGAAACCAGCGGGTCATCCGCATCGCGATGAACGGCATCACCGGACGCATGGGCTACCGTCAGCACCTGCTGCGATCCATCCTGCCGCTGCGCGACTCGGGCCTGATCCTGGAAGACGGCACCAAGGTTGCCATTGAACCGATCCTGATTGGCCGCAACGAGGCCAAGGTCCGCGAGCTGGCCGAACTGCACAACGTTGAGCACTGGTCCACGGACCTTGACGCCGTGATCGCGGACCCCACCGTTGACGTCGTCTTTGATGCCTCCATGACCAGCCTGCGCGCTGCCACCTTGAAGAAGGCCATGGCCAACGGCAAGCACATCTTCACCGAGAAGCCCACGGCGGAGACCCTGGAAGAGGCTGTCGAGCTGGCCCTCATCGGGCAGGCAGCCGGTATAACGGCCGGAGTTGTCCATGACAAGCTGTACCTGCCCGGACTGGTCAAGCTGCGCCGCCTGGTGGACGAAGGTTTCTTCGGCCGCATCCTCTCCATCCGCGGCGAATTCGGCTACTGGGTCTTCGAGGGCGACCACCAGGCTGCCCAGCGTCCGTCCTGGAACTACCGCAAGGAAGACGGCGGCGGCATGACCACCGACATGTTCTGCCACTGGAACTACGTCCTTGAAGGCATCATCGGCAAGGTCAAGAGCGTCAACGCCAAGACCGCCACCCACATCCCGGCACGCTGGGACGAGCAGGGCAAGGAATACAAGGCAACGGCCGACGACGCCGCCTACGGCATCTTCGAGCTCGAAACTCCGTCCGGAGATCAGGTCATTGGCCAGATCAACTCCTCCTGGGCCGTGCGTGTTTACCGCGACGAGCTGGTGGAGTTCCAGATCGACGGCACCCACGGCTCCGCCGTCGCCGGTTTGAACAAGTGCGTGGCCCAGCAGCGTGCCCACACCCCCAAGCCCGTCTGGAACCCGGATCTTCCCGTCACCGAATCCTTCCGCGCACAGTGGGCCGAAGTTCCCGCCAATGCGGATCTGGACAACGGCTTTAAGCTGCAGTGGGAAGAATTCCTGCGCGACGCCATCGCCGGCCGCGAACACCGCTTTGGTCTGCTCTCCGCAGCACGCGGCGTGCAGCTTGCCGAGCTGGGCCTGCAGTCCTCGGCCGAGCGCCGCACCCTGGACATCCCCGAAATCGAGCTGTAACCATGACCATTTCACTGACACTTCCACGCCCAGACGGCGCGCTGGAAGCACTCACCTTGAATGAAACCGGACCGTGGCGCAAGCCCACCGGATTGATCAGCTCCCGCAAGGTCTACGCGGCAGCTCACGTCACACCCAAGGTCCTGGGCAACAATGTACCGGGCGCCCCGGCCGAGATTGACTGGGATTCCACCTTGGCCTTCCGCCGCGAGCTGTGGAGCTGGGGCGTTGGCATTGCCGATGCCATGGACACCGCCCAGCGAGGCATGGGCCTGGATTGGGCCGCCACCCAGCAGCTCATCAACCGCAGTGCCGCCGAGGCCGCTCTCATCGCGACGCCCGAACGGACCGTGCGGGACCTGTTGGCCTGCGGTGCCGGCACAGACCAGCTGGACCCGGCCGACGTCGAACCCGGCGAGGCAGGGCTGGCGGCCGTGCTGGCCGCCTACCGCGAGCAGATCGCCGTCGTCGAGGCTTCCGGTGCCAAGGTCATCATCATGGCTTCGCGCGCCCTCGCCAAGGTGGCCGCCGGCCCGTCGGATTACCTCGCCCTCTACGGCACGCTGCTCTCCGAGGTCAAGGAACCCGTCGTCCTCCACTGGTTGGGCACCATGTTTGACCCCGCCCTGGCCGGCTACTGGGGCAGCGAAGACGTTGCCGCCGCGACCGCCACGTTCCAGCAGCTCATTGCGACGCATGCTGCGAAGGTTGACGGCGTGAAGGTTTCCCTGCTCGACGCCGGACACGAAGTTGTGCTGCGCGCGTCCCTTCCCGAGGGCGTGCGTCTCTACACGGGGGATGACTTCAACTACCCCGAGCTCATCGACGGCGACGGCTCACACTATTCCGATGCGCTCCTTGGCATCTTTGCCGCGATTGCACCGGCCGCGTCCACGGCGTTGCAGGAGTACGACGCCGGCCGCCCCGCCGAGGCCCGCGCCATCCTGGATTCCACCCGGGATTTGGGGCTGCACATCTTCGAGGCGCCCACGTACTACTACAAGACAGGCATTGCTTTCCTGGCGTGGCTCAACGGCTTCCAGCCAGGCTTCCAGATGATCGGCGGCCTGCACGCCGGCCGCGACCTCAACCACCTGGTCAAGCTGTTCCGCCTGGCCAACACGGCCGGCCTCCTGCTTGCGCCGGAGCTTGCCGCGACACGCATGGCCGGATTTCTGAACACCGCAGGTGTCGAGTGTGTTGTGCTGGAAGGGGCCCACGCGTGAGCAACTTCGAGAAGCTGTCCATCAACACAGCAACCATCAAGAAGGCCTCGCTTGCCGAAGCCCTGTCCTTGACGGCAGCCGCGGGCCTGACGCACATTGGATTGTGGCGCGACAAAGTGGCCGAAGTGGGGTTGGAGCGCGCCGTTGAGATGGTGCGTTCATCCGGTCTGCAAGTATCAAGCTTGTGCCGCGGCGGCTTCCTGACCGCCGCCGACCCGGCCGGCCAGGCCGCTGCACTGGCCGACAACCAGGCCGCCATCTTGGAAGCCAAGGCCCTGGGCACCACCGAGATCATCATGGTGGTGGGCGGACTGCCCGATTTCAGCGTCTCACCGGGGGCCGTTGATGGCGGGGGCTCGGCCGCGGCAGTTGCTGGTGGCAAGGATATTGTGCTGGCCCGCCAGCGCGTTGCCGACCGGCTCGCCGAGCTGGTCCCGTTCGCCCTGAAGCACGGGGTGCGTCTGGTCTTGGAGCCCTTGCATCCCATGTACGCCGCGGATAGGGCTGTCCTCTCAACGTTGGGCCAGGCCCTGGATTTGGCTGCCCCGCACCCAGTGGAGGCCGTGGGCGTGGTGGTGGACACCTTCCACGTCTGGTGGGACCCGTCGCTGCGCGAGCAGATTGCCCGCGCAGGTGCCGAGGGCCGCATCGCCTCCTACCAGGTGTGCGACTTCAACCTGCCCATCGCCGCCGACGCGTTGTTGTCCCGCGGGTTCATGGGCGACGGCGTGATCGACTTCGCCTCGATCGGTGCCTGGGTTGCCGAGGCTGGCTACGACGGTGTGGTTGAGGTGGAAATCTTCAACGAGGACATCTGGGCCCAGCCTTACGCGGACGTCATCGACACCGTCAAGGCCCGCTACGCCGAATGGGTGGCCCCGCACCTGGCCCTGACAAGCGTCTAGGTTCACCTCCGGCGGAGGATCGGCGCTTCACGGATTTGGGGGCTGGTGCCCGCACCGCGCCACACACGGCTTCGTCGGTGTGTCCGCGGCGACGCCCACCACGCCTCCAGCCCCCAAATCCGCTGCGCGCCCGCGTTGTCGAAAATGCCGGGTTCGGCGCCGCTCTCAGCCGAGCACGATCGCCACGATTCTGTCGTCGCCATCCCTTGGGCTGCCGCGGCCGTCTGTATTGTTCGTCAGAACAAGCAGGCGGCCGTCTGCGGTTAATGCCACGTCGCGGAGCCTGCCGAGTTCACCCACGAGGGTTTCGTTTGATGCGGGAGTGCCGGCTAGATCAATAACCCACAGGCGTTGTCCGCGCAGCGCAGCCATGTAGAGGGTGGTGCCGTTGATCGCGATTCCGCTGGGGCTGGCCTCGTCCGTGGACCACTGGAGCACCGGATTAACAAAGCGCTTGTCGTCCCCTATTCCTTCCACCAGCGGCCAGCCGTAATTCGCCCCGGCCTTGACCTCATTGAGCTCATTCCACTGGTTTTGGCCAAATTCCGAGGCCCACATCCTGCCCTGGCCATCCCAGGCAATGCCTTGGGGGTTGCGGTGCCCCAAAGACCACACAGGGCTGCCCGGGAACGGGTTGTCGGCGGGGATTCCGCCGTCGGGCGTTAATCGCAGAATCTTTCCCGACAGGGACGTGGGATCCTGGGCAGCGTTTGCGTTCCCGGCGTCGCCGGAGGTGACGTAGAGCATGCCGTCCGGGCCGAACGCGAGCCTGCCACCGTTGTGGTTGCCCGCTTTGGCAATGCCGGCGATGATAGTTTCGGGAGCACCCAGGCTCCTGTCGCCGGCTGCTCCCAGCACGGGCATCCGCACAATCCTGTTGTCACTTTCGGCGGTGAAGTAGGCGTACAGCATCAGGCAGCCCGTGTCCGGTATTGGGTTTCCGTCACAGCCACCCAGCCGCACAGCCAGACCCAGCAGGCCGCCTTCGCCGGAAGCGACCACTCCGGGTATCGTTCCCATGTCTCGCGTGGCCCCTTGTGCCGACACTTCTACAATCTGGCCCGTGTCCCGTTCGCTGACCAAGAGTGAACGGTCCGCCAGCAACGCCATGGACCACGGGGCATCAAGTCCCGTCGCAACGTCGCCGGTTCCGCCTGCCGCAGCTGCTGGGGTACTTGGCCCGGGGGCAGGGGTGATTGATGTGCAGGCGGCCATGGACAACGCTGTCGTGAAACAAGCGGCAGCCAGGACAATCCGGTTGCTCCTGGGGCGGCTCCGTTCGCCGAGCCGCGCTGCGCAGTGACTCATGCGCCGAGCCTACCGCAGGGGCAAGTTTCAGGGGAGGGCCCCGCCGTCGAGCCTTAAAGCAAACTGACCCGCAGAAAACGCCGGAAAAACGATCAAAATCGTCTTTTTTCGGCGTTTTCTGCGGGTCAGTTGGAATAAGTTAGCGGCCCTTGACGGGGATGCCGTTGCGGGTCATTGACTCGGCGTAGGCCTTGGCCGATTCCAGCAGCCACTGCTCCTGGCGTTCGGGCGAGCCGGCAAAGCTGCGGCCTGAGAGTGAACGGACCTTGTAAATGCCGAATCCACGCTTGTACAGCATGGGGCCCTGTGCCTTCAGGAGCTGGTCTGCCAGTCGGTGCGCCTCGGTGCCGTGTGCCACCAGTGCTGACGCGCGGGGGACCAGGGTCATGAACTTCACCAGCGGGCGCAGGCCCTGCTCAATCTGCGGTGCCGTGAGGCGGCCGTTGGGCTCGCCCGGCGTGAACCAGGGGTGTACGTTCCACGGCATGACCAGGCTGGGACGCAGGCCAATCTGCCAGTGGATGCCCAGCAGGCGGGTGGCTGCCTGCTCGTCGCCGGCGGTGATGAAACCTGACTCGTCCATCTCGCCAACGTTGGAGAACAAGCTGATGATCTTGCACTCGTCGACATCGTGAACGGGGTCTACATAGGCCACCTGCTGCTCGGGCCGGGCTTCCGCCAGGGTGTCGCAGAGCTCGGTGATGGGTGCAATGTTCTCGTCGTAACGGCGATTCCAAAGCTGGTCACGCAGTGATTCAGTGGCCACGGATGTCATTGAGGCGTTGTTCTCCTTATGAAGAATGAGAGTGTTGGCGGTAGCTGCCCGGCAGGGGGCCATGTCCGACCTCTTAGCTTAGCAATCTTCGCCGGTCCATGGGCCGTCCGGGGGTGTGCTAGGGGAGCGCAGAAACTTTTTATTGTGAGAAACACGACAGCCCAAAAATCCACTGATTTAGCCGATTTTGCCCCTTTTGTTCCTGACGGTCGACGCCGGACCCCTCACGATGGGCGGCTGGCTCCCGGCCGTGGGCCCCCCGCCGTCGGCATTCGACACTCCAGTACCGTTGGCGGCAAAATGGTGGCATGGCGAACATTGAGCAGTCCAGCACCGAGCAGTCCAGCACAGAGCAGTCCAGCAGCGAAGCGCAGAACATCCCCACCCAGCCGTGGGTGAGGAACTACCAGCCGGGCGTCCCGGCAGACATTGAGCTGCCCACGGAGTCCCTGGTGGCCATGTTTGAGCGCTCCGTTGCGGAAGCGGGCGAGCACCCGGCCATGGAGTTCTTTGGCCGCCGGACCAGCTACCGCGAATTGGGGGAGCAGGTGGAGCGGGCGGCTGAGGGTTTGCGCCGGCTGGGCGTCAGGGCGGGGGACAGGGTGGCTCTCATTCTCCCCAACTGCCCACAGCACGTGGTGGCCTTTTATGCCGTCCTGCGTCTGGGGGCCGTGGTGGTGGAACACAACCCGCTGTACACTTCACGCGAGCTCCGGCATCAATTTGAGGACCATCAGGCCCGAGTGGTCATCGCCTGGGACAAAGCTGTGGCAGCCGTTCAAGCATTCCCCGCCGACGTGAGCATTGATCACATTGTGGCCGTGAACCTCTTAAACGCATTCCCGGTCGCCAAGCGTCTGGCCTTGGCGTTGCCGCTGAAAAAGCTCCGGGAAACGCGGGCAGCGCTCAGTGCCCCGGCGCCGGGAGCCATGGCGTGGAAGGATCTGCTGGCCCACGGCAGGATCAGCTCCACCCACCCGCGCCCCGGAGTGCAGGACCTGGCCGTGATCGGCTACACCTCCGGCACCACGGGAAACCCCAAGGGCGCCATGCTCACCCACTACAACCTTTACGCCAACGCCCTTCAAGGCGAGGCATGGATGCACGGCGCGCAGGAGCGCAAGGAAATTCTCTACGCCATTTTGCCCATGTTCCACGCCTTTGGCATGACCCTCTACCTCACGTTTGGCATCCGCAAACAGGGCCTGCTGGTGCTGTTCCCCAAGTTTGACACCGATCTGGTGCTGGCCGCCATGAAGAAGTCACCGGCCACCGTGTACTGTGCGGTGCCGCCCATCTATGAACGCACAGCCTTGGCGGCAAAGGAGAAGGGCGTTTCCCTGCGCTCCTGCAAATACAGCATCTCCGGCGCCATGAATCTGCCCGACCATGTGGTGGAACTGTGGGAATCGGTCTCCGGCGGTTTGCTGGTGGAGGGCTACGGCATGACCGAATCTTCGCCCGTGGCGCTGGGCAATCCCTTCCACCCCACGCGGCGCAACGGCACCATCGGCGTGCCGTTCCCGTCCACCTTGATGCGGGTGTCCGACGTCGACGATCCCGGCGTGGACGTCCCCCAGGGTGAGCGTGGGGAACTGCTCCTGAAGGGCCCGCAGGTTTTCGCGGGCTATTGGAACAATCCTGAGGAAACGGCCAAGGCGCTCACCGAGGACGGTTGGTTGCGCACGGGCGACATCGTCACGGTGGACCCGGACGGTTTCACCACCATCGTGGACAGGATGAAGGAACTGGTCATCACGGGCGGCTTCAACGTTTCCCCCTCCGAGGTGGAGGCCGTTCTTCGCCTGCACGACGACGTGGCCGACGTCGCGGTCTTTGGCAAGCCCTTGGAACGGGGCGGGGAAATGGTGGTTGCCGCCGTCGTGCTTCAGGCAGGCACCAGCCTGGACGAGGCAGCCCTGCGCGCGCACTGCCGTGAGCGCATGGCGGGCTACAAGGTTCCCGTCCGGATTGTGGCCGTTGCTGACATGCCGCGTTCCATGCTGGGCAAGATCTTGCGCAAGCAGGTCAAAGAACAGGTGCTGCCCATACTCTGACCGTAGCCACCTCTGTTGCTCGCGCCACCGCAGGCCTAGGCTGGACAGTGGCGGGGGGCCAACGACGAAGGGAAGCAGCAATCATGTTGGAAAACAGCAAGGCATTTAGTGGATTCTCCGTGGACAGCATTCCAGCGGCCCGTGATTTTTACGGCACCACGCTGGGCCTGGACGTGGCTGAACAGGACGGCATGCTGACCCTGCACCTGCCAGGCGGTGGGACAGTGTTGGTCTACCCCAAGGGTGACAGCCATGAGCCGGCGTCGTTCACGGTTTTGAATTTTCCGGTGCCGGACATTGAAGGTGCGGTGGACGCACTGGCCGCTGCCGGCGTCGAGCTTGAGCATTATGCCGGCACCCCCATGGAGACCGACGCCAAGGGTATCTTCCGCAGCGGCGGCCCGCTCATAGCCTGGTTCAAGGATCCGGCCGGGAACGTGCTCAGCGTCATCCAAGAATAAACAAGCCGACGTCCCCATCGCGGCACCAAACCGGCCAAAATGTGGACCGTACCGCCGTTTGTTGCGTTGAATATGTGAAGATTGAAGGCATGCGCCCCATGCAATTTTCTTCCAAATTAGCCAACGTTCGCTACGAACTCCGCGGACCCATCCTGCACGCTGCCCAGAAGATGGAGGCGGAGGGCCACCGGATCCTGCGCATGAACCTTGGCGACACGGCACCCTTTGGCCTGGAAGCGCCGGAGTCCATTGTGGTGGACATGATCCACCACCTGCGCGGCGCCCAGGGCTACAGCGATTCCAAGGGCATCTTCTCCGCCCGCACGGCCATCTCCCAGTATTACCAAACCAAGGGTTTGATGACTATTGGGGTGGATGACATCTTTGTGGGCAACGGCGTCAGCGAACTCATTTCCATGACCCTGCAGGCGTTCCTGGAGAATGGCGACGAAGTCCTGATTCCCGCACCCGATTACCCTTTGTGGACGGCCTCGGTCACGCTCACCGGCGGCATCCCCGTGCACTACCTCTGTGATGAGGACAACGAATGGTGGCCCGACCTGGCCGACGTCGAAGCCAAGATCACGCCCAAGACGCGCGCCATCGTCATCATCAACCCGAACAACCCCACCGGTGCCGTGTACCCGCGCCACATTCTGGAGGCGTTTGTGGAGTTGGCCCGCAAGCACGACCTGGTGATTTTCTCGGATGAGATCTACGAGAAGATCCTCTACGACGGCCGCACCCACATCCACATGGCCGCCATGTCCAAGGACGTCTGCACGCTTACCTTCAGTGGCCTGTCCAAGGCGTACAGGATGCCCGGCTACCGGGCCGGCTGGGTGGCCTTGTCCGGCCCCCGTGCCGCCATGGCAGGGTTCAAGGAGTCACTGGAACTGCTGGCGTCGCTGCGCTTGTGCGCCAATGTGCCGGCCCAGCACGCCATCCAAACATCCCTGGGCGGCTACCAAAGCATCAACGACCTCACCAAGCCCGGCGGACGGCTGCGCGAGCAGCGCGACCTCGCCTCAAAGCTCCTCAACGCCCTGCCCGGCGTGTCCTGCGTGCCGGCTGCCGGGGCGATGTACCTGTTCGTGAAGTTGGACCCGGCGATGTACCCCATCGAGTCCGATGAAAAGTTCGTGATCGATCTTCTGGAGGACCAGAAGATTCTCGTCAGCCATGGCACAGCCTTCCACTGGCCCACTCCGGACCACTTCCGCTTCGTTATTTTGCCCTCCGTGGGCGACATTGAGGAGGCCGTGCGGCGCATCTCCTCCTTCCTGGCCGTCTACCGCAGCAAATCCGAGCAGCTCACACACTAGCCTCCCGGGAATAGAATCCACCGGCCCTCGGTTTTGAAAGTAGATGCAAACGCATATTCATTGCCGGGGCGCTGGATGCCCCGCGTATTTCGACAGAAATGGACGGTATTCCCGTGGCAAACGGCACTATTGAGCTGGGCCTGGACACTTTCGGTGACATCACGGTTGATGAGCACGGCGCACCCAAGCAGGCAGCGCACGTGATTCGCGACGTCGTCGAGCAGGCCGTGCTGGCCGACAAGCTGGGCCTGGACTACTTTGGCGTGGGCGAGCACCATCGGGACGACTTTGCTGTCTCCGCCCCGGACATGGTGCTGGCCGCCATCGCCGGCAAGACTGAGCGGATTCGCCTGGGCTCGGCCGTGACGGTTCTCAGCTCGGACGATCCGATCCGTGTGTTCCAGCGCTTTTCCACGCTCGACGCCGTATCCAACGGCCGCGCGGAGGTCATCTTGGGCCGTGGTTCCTTCACGGAATCGTTCCCGCTCTTTGGCTTCGACCTGGCCAACTATGAGGAACTCTTTGAAGAGAAGCTTGAACTGTTCAATGAACTGCGCCAGCAGGGTCCCGTGAACTGGAGCGGCAACACCCGCCCGGCCCTCACTGAACAGATGGTGTACCCGCACACCGAGTCGGGAACCTTGAAGTCCTGGGTTGCCGTGGGTGGCAGCCCGCAATCGGTGGTCCGGGCAGCCCACTACGGCATGCCCCTGATGCTGGCCATCATTGGCGGTGAACCGCAGCAGTTTACACCGTTCGCGGAGCTCTACCACCGGGCACTGAAGGAATTTGGCCAGCCGGAGCAGCCCATCGGCGTGCATTCGCCGGGCCACATCGCCGACACCGACCAGCAGGCCAAGGACGAACTGTGGCCGCACTACGAAGGCATGCACAACCGCATTGGCCGTGACCGCGGCTGGCCGCCCATCACCCGCGCGGAGTTTGAGGCCACCGCCGGTCCGCGCGGCGCCCTGATGGTGGGCTCGCCGGAAACGGTGGCCACCAAGATCACCACCGTGGCCAAGTCGCTGGGCCTGTCGCGCTTTGATATGAAATACAGCCACGGCACCCTGCCGCACCAGGCCATGATGAAGAGCATTGAACTCTATGCCACGAAGGTGGCCCCCATGGTGCGTGAGAACCTCCGCCAGGGCTAAACCCGCCGCGGACTTGTCGACTCCTGCTGCCGTGAGTGTGCAGATAACGCCCTCAAGATGCTTTTTGAGGGCGTTATCTACGCACTGACCGGCTGGTCAGTCGCGCCAAGGGGCGGTCCCTGCCTTAGCGTGGATTGCTGCGGGGCCGGAGCCGGACGGCAGGCAGCACCGGCGCGGGCAGGGGAGCGTCCGTGGGGTGGGCCGGAAGGCCAAAGCGGGGTTCGGCGTCGCCCGCGTCAGTGCCCGTGCCATCCTGGCCACCCGTTTCGGCGCCGATTTCGCCCTGCCACGCGCGCCTGAACGCGAGAATCTCCTCGTGTGTGCGGCCCACAAAATTCCACCACATCACAATGGACTCACCCAACGGCGTCCCGCCAATGAGCAGCAGGCGCACCGGATCTGACCCCGCCACCAGGGTCAGCGTCGCATGCCCCGGACCCACATAGCCCAGCTCGGCGTAGGACAAGGGCGTTCCAGAAACGCGCACGGCCCCCTGATCCACCAGAATGCCGTGCTCAAAGTCTTCCCGCACCGCCAGTGTGAGGGTGGCACCGGCGTCGAGCAGGATTTCTGCGCCCAGCAGCGGCGTGAAGGTCACAACGGGGGAGGCTTGCCCAGCCAACTCGCCCAGGAAGACCCGCAGCTCGGCCCCGGGCAGTGCCAATGCCTCGGGGGCGTAGTGTTCAAAACCGGGATCCGTGAAACGGGCATGCTCGGGCAATGCCACCCACAGTTGTGCTCCGTGCAGGAGGGTGGTGGCCGGTGTGGAGTATTCGGAGTGGCTGATGCCCCGCCCGGCCGTCATCAGATTCAGCTCACCGGGCCTGACCATGGCGTGATATCCAGCACTATCGGCGTGCTCAATTTCGCCGGTGAACAGCCAGCTGACTGTTTGCAATCCGGTGTGCGGATGAGGCGGCACGGCCATGCCCCCCGTGGCGGCGACATTGTCCGGGCCGTAGTGATCCAGGAAGCACCAGGCGCCGATGAGGGAACGCTCCCGCTGGGGCAGTGTCCGCCTCACTGGCATGGCGCGGGGGCCACCAAGGGGTACTTCACGGGGTTTTAGAACCTCCATGGTGCCGGGAATGCTGGGGCAGGTCAGTTCCGGCGGTGCCGCTTCCAAGTTGCTCATGGGACTCCTTCATACTGCAGCGACTAGTGAGCAAGCGGGCACTCAATGCCACAAGCCTAGTGCTTGGCCAAGGGAACGCACGGAGAAATTGTCCTGCGACGCATAAGTGCGGCACAGAAAAGGAATGTAGGCTCGAGCTAAATCATCGTAGACTCGTAAAGTTGTCTAAATATTTCACTGGGATGCCTTGTGCGCTGCAGCAGACTTGTGCAGTTGTTTCCCTTAGACTTTTTCAGTCCACAATTGCCCTCTTTAGATTGGACCGCGGGTGGATCTCACCTTCATGGTTGTGCTTGTCATAGCACTAGCCCTTTTCTTTGATTTTACGAACGGCTTTCATGACACCGCCAACGCGATGGCTACACCCATTGCCACAGGCGCCATCAAGCCCAAGACAGCCGTGGCACTGGCCGCGATTCTTAACCTTGTGGGTGCGTTTCTCTCCACGGAAGTAGCTAAGACCATCTCCGGCGGCATCATCAATGAGGGCGGGCCCAACGGCGTTGCGATCACCCCCGAGATGATCTTTGCCGGCTTGATGGGTGCTGTGCTGTGGAATCTGTTCACGTGGCTTCTTGGCCTCCCTTCCAGCTCCTCACATGCCCTGTTCGGCGGTTTGATTGGTGCAGCCATTGTGGGCACCTGGTCATTCGGCGCAGTGAACTTCATGGTGGTTGTTTCCAAGGTGCTGCTGCCAGCACTGCTGGCCCCCGCCATCGCCGGTCTGGTGGCCTTCCTGTGCACCAAGATGGCCTACTCCATCACCAAGCGTTCAGACCCGGATTCCGGTGACAAACTCACCCAGAAGCGCGGCGGTTTCCGCCGCGGCCAGGTCTTCAGCTCCTCGCTGGTTGCTTTGGCCCACGGCACCAACGACGCCCAGAAGACCATGGGTGTCATCACCTTGGTTCTGGTTGCTTCGGGCCTCCAGCAGGCTGGCACCGGTCCGCACTTCTGGGTCATTGCCACCTGTGCCATTGCCATCGCAGCCGGTACTTATGCCGGCGGTTGGCGCATCATCCGCACCCTGGGATCCGGTCTGACAGACGTCAAGCCCGCACAGGGCTTCGCGGCCGAAACCAGCACGGCAGCCGCAATTTTGGCCTCCAGCCACTTGGGCTTCGCGCTCTCCACCACGCATGTAGCCTCCGGCTCCGTGATTGGTTCGGGCCTGGGCCGCAAGGGCGCAACTGTCCGCTGGGGCGCCATTGGCAAGATCGGCATCACGTGGCTGTTGACGCTCCCCTCTGCGGCCTTGGTGGGCGGCTTGGCTGCCCTGCTGATCCGCACCGGCACCGTTGGCATTGTCATTGTTGCCGTACTGGGGCTGAGCGCCATCATCTTCATGTTCATCGTTTCCCAGCGCGAAACCGTTGACCACAGCAATGCGATCAGCGACGTGGATGCTGTGGGCGAGGCCCTGCACATTCCCAGCAGGAAGGAACGTGAGCGTCTGGCCGCCAAGGCCCGTGCCGCGGAAAAAACCGCAGAGAAGGCCGCCAAGCGTGCCGCCGAGGCTGCTGCGATTCGTGCCACGGCCCAGACCGCACTGGACAAGGCCGACACAGCCGTCCTGAAGGCCATGACCAAGGCCGCCGAGCCGCCCAAGGCCCGGGTCAAGTCGGCTGCCGCTCCCAAGCCCAAGGTGAAGGCTCCGCCGGCTCCCGGGGATACTGACGTTCCCGGGGTTGACGATGAGACTGCCGCCACGAAGGAGATGCCATGATCGACTGGTTCGGATTTTTGACGGTGGCCCTAACCACCTTGGTGGGTGCCGGGTTCGTGGTTGTCATGTACTCACTGGGCGTGCGGCTGACGGCTGTGAGCAGCGACGACGCCGAGCACGTCAACCAGACCGCCAAATGGGGCTCCTACGTGTGCTTCGGTTTTTGCGTCGTGGCTGTTGTGCTGGCCATCATCTTGATCGTGCCGCACCTGAACGAGCCGTTCTTCGCCATGCTGGAGCACTTGTTCTAAGAAACGTCTAACGTACGACGCCGGCCACGTACCTTTCGCACACAGCGGAGGGTACGTGGCCGGCGTCGTACGGTTAACGGTTATCGGGCCAAAATCATGTTGGTGATGCGGCAGGTGGAGAGCCGGCGGCCCTGCTCATCGGTCATGACCACCTCGTGGGTGGCCAGCGTGCGGCCCAGGTGAATCGGTGTGGCTGTGCCCGTGACCAGGCCCGCGGCGACGCCCCTGTGGTGTGTGGCATTGATCTCAATACCCACCACCTTGCTGCCCGGTCCGGCATGGAAAGCTGCGGCGAAGGAGCCCAGCGTCTCGGCCAAAACCACGTGCGCGCCGCCGTGCAACAACCCCGTGACTTGTGTGTTGCCGTCCACTGGCATGGTGGCTACCATGGACTCCACGGACATGTGGGTGAACACAATGCCCATCTTCACCACCAGCGACCCCACGCCATGGCGGCCCAGCATCGGGTGGATTTCTTGGGGAACCCCTGCAGCCAATAGTTCATCGGCCAGGAGATGCGGTGTGAAATTTTCGCTCATGATGACTAGGCTGGCACTTGTGAGTGAATCTGCCAAAACGGCCCCCCAGTCCAACGCACCAACCACCCCCGAATCCGGACTGTCGGAAGACGCAACGCCGCGACTTTTGGTCATTGACGGCCACTCCATGGCTTTCAGGGCTTTTTACGCCATGCCAGTGGACAAGTTTGTTACGCAAGCGGGCCAGCACACCAACGCCGTCCACGGGTTCACGGCGATGCTGCTGACCATGATCAAGGAGCGTAAGCCCTCCCACGTGGTGGTGGCCTTCGATTTGGACACGCCCACTTTCCGGTCCTTGGAGTACACCGAGTACAAGGCCGGGCGTAACAAGACGCCCGAGGAGTTCTACGGCCAGATTGATTTGATCATCAAGGTCATGGCCGCCATGAACATTCCCACCATTTCAGTGGACGGCTTCGAAGCCGATGACATCATCGCCACGCTGGCCGCCCAGGGCGAGGCCGCCGGCTGGGACGTGCTGGTGGTTTCCGGTGACCGCGACGCCTTCCAACTCATCACCGACAAAGTTTCGGTGCTGTACCCCACCAAGGGCATCTCCGCGATTCCGCCCATGGATGCCGCATCCGTGGAGGCCAAGTACTTTGTGCCACCCAACAGGTACTCCGACCTTGCGGCCCTGGTGGGTGAAACAGCGGACAACCTTCCCGGGGTACCCGGCGTCGGGCCCAAGACGGCCGCCAAGTGGATCAACCAGTACGGCGGACTCGAGGGCATCCTGGAGAACCTGGACGCCATTGGCGGCAAGGTGGGCGAGTCCCTGCGGGCGCACGTGGATGACGTCAAGCGCAACCGCCGCCTGAACCACCTGCTGCGTGACATGGAGCTGCCCGTTCCGCTGGAGCAGACCCTGCTGCAAGCCCCGGATCGGGACGCCGTGGAGGAATTGTTCGACTCGCTGGAATTCAACCAGCTGCGCAAACGCCTGTTTGACCTCTTTGGGGAGGCTGAGACGGACGACGCCGGTGAGGCCCACCAGGTGCCCGCCCACCGTGTTGTCACCGAGGCCGCAGCGCTGCAGGCGTGGCTTGCCGTTGACGGCGTATGCGCCGTGGATGTGTTGAGCGAAAAGCTGGGCCTGGCGCACGAGGCGGTCGGCGTGGCGCTGGTCCGTGCGGATTCTGCTGTTGTGGTGGATTTGCGCACGGCCGACGAAGCGCTGGAATCGGCGTTGGCTAGCTGGCTCGCTTCCGACGCCACGAAGGTTGTCCACGAGTACAAGGAAGCCCTGAAGGCGTTGTCCGTGCGTGGCTTGTCCCTGGCTGGAGTCCAGGACGACACCTCCTTGTCCGGCTACCTGATCCAGCCCGATCGCCGCAGCTACGAACTGGCTGAACTAAGCAAGGTCCACCTGAAGGTCGGCTTCGAAGACAGCGTGCAGGAGTCCAGCGGCCAGCTTGATTTGGGTTTGAGCGAGGACACTTCCTTCGCTGATGCCGTACAGCGCGGCTACGTGGCGCTGCTGCTCAGTGAGCACTTTGCCCCGCTGCTGGTTGAGCGTGGCGCTGCGGTGCTGTTGCGCGAGTTGGAGCTGCCGCTTGCAGCTGTGTTGGCACAGATGGAACTGACGGGCATTGCCATTTCGCAGGAACGTCTTGCAGTCCTGCTGGCCGATTTCACGGCAGCCATGAACGCCGCCCAGGCAGCCGCCTTTGCAGCCATCGGCCACGAGGTGAACCTTGGCTCGCCCAAGCAGCTCCAGGAAGTCTTGTTTGAGGAACTGGGTCTGCCCAAGACCAAGAAGATCAAGACCGGCTACACCACCGACGCCGCCTCCCTGAAGGCATTGCTGGAGAAAACCGGTCATGAGTTCCTGGCCCAGCTCATGGCGCACCGTGAAGCGTCCAAGCTGAAGCAAATGGTGGAGACACTGAAGAAGTCGGTGGCCGAGGACGGCCGCATCCACACCACCTACGCACAAAACGTGGCAGCCACGGGCCGTTTGTCCTCCAACAACCCCAATCTGCAGAACATCCCCGTCAGGACCGAAGAGGGGCGCCGCGTCCGGGACATCTTTGTTGTCAGCGAAGGCTACGAATGCCTGCTCGCCGCCGACTACTCCCAGATTGAAATGCGCATCATGGCCCACCTCTCCGGCGACGCCGGACTCATCCAGGCCTATGCCGAGGGCGAGGATCTGCACCGCTACGTGGGCTCCCACGTGTTTGGTGTGGCACCTGCGGACGTCACCTCCGCCATGCGTTCCAAGGTCAAGGCCATGTCCTACGGCCTGGCTTATGGACTGACCAGCTTTGGCCTGTCCAAGCAGCTGGAAATCTCCGTGGATGAAGCCCGGACACTGGTCAAGGACTACTTTGACAGGTTCGGAGGGGTTCGCGATTACCTCCGCGGCGTAGTGGAGCAAGCCCGCGTTGACGGCTACACCTCCACCATCGAGGGCCGTCGCCGCTACCTGCCCGATCTCTCCAGCGCCGACCGCCAGCTGCGCGAGCTGGCCGAACGCATCGCCTTGAACTCACCCATTCAGGGATCCGCGGCAGACATCATCAAGCACGCCATGCTGGGTGTGGCGGGAGAGCTGCAGCGCCAGGACCTCAAATCCCGCATGCTGCTGCAGGTCCACGATGAATTGATCCTGGAAATCTGGCCCGGGGAACTGGAGACCGTCAAGGCCCTGGTCGTGGAGCAGATGGGATCCGCAGCGGATCTGCTGGTTCCGCTGGAAGTCCAGCTGGGCCTGGGCGCCAGCTGGAACGACGCCGGGCACTAACCACACGCCCGAGGGGCCCCACACAGCCGTTGTTCGTTTACGAAAGGTATCGCCGTGCCACAGAGTTATGAACCCGCCATCAGCCGGGCAACCCGGTCATTCCCCTATGAGCTGCGCACTTTTCCGGTGCGCCGTGTTGACGGAAAGATCTCCCCGGAACTGAGCAAGTGGGCCGAGGCTGTTGCGCTGGGATTCCACGGCGACGCCATGACCGAGGATGCGCTGGCGTTCTACATTGCTTGCGAGGAAGTCGATGGCCGGATGGTCACCGGCGCCTACTTGAGCGATGCCCAGGCGCCGGTGGGTGCGTGGGATGCGCAGTACCCCGTATCCACCTATGCGTACCATCGCAAGAACCTGAACGTGGGTGCCGGGACGCTAATGCCTGTCCACCAGATCACTGCCGTGACAGTGCGCCCCAGCCACCGCCGTCGTGGTCTCTTGCGGGCCATGATGGACTCCGACCTTGCCCAGGCGAAAGCCGCGGGCATCCCCATGGCTGCGCTGACGGCGTCGGAAGCCACCATTTACGGGCGGTTCGGCTTCGGTGTGGCAACCCACACCAGCACCATCGAGGTGACCGTCAAGGGCGGGTTGGACTTCCTTGTGCCTGCCGCGGCGTCGGTTGGCGTGGTGGAAATAGCTCCCGTGGGCACCGTGCGGGACCTGCACAATGAGATCTTTGAACGCGTCCATGCCACGTCCTACGGCTCCATTGGCCGCCACGACATGTACCGGCTGGCCGCCACAGGGCTGGGAAATTACGGCGCCGTCGAGCCGCTGAAGAATGTTCGTGCGGCGCTCCACTATGATGCCAGCGGGGCGGTGGATGGCTACGTCACCTACAAGCCCAGCGACGACAAGAACCGCTCGGCCGTTGAGATTGTTGACCTCCTCGCCGTCACGGATGCAGCTTATTTGGCCCTGTGGAACTACCTGGGTTCGCTGGACCTCATTGACGTCATCACCTGGGACATGGCCCCCGTGGTGGATCCGCTGGAATGGGCCATTGCAGCCAAGCGCCACTACAAGCGCACGGCCACCGAGGACCATCTTTGGTTGCGCATCCTGGACACCCCCGGCTCCTTGGCCGCCCGTGAATACGCCAGTGACGGCTCCCTGGTGATCCATGTTGGTGATCCCCTGGGCCATGCCTCCGGGATCTTCCGCATAGAGGTTGTCCATGGGAAAGCCACCGTGACCCGCTGCCCCGAGGACGGATCCGTGGAAGCGGAGCTCAGCATGGGCGTCAGTGAACTGTCCAGCCTGTATCTGGGCGGCGTAACCGCCAGGGTGTTGTTGGCCGCCGGCCGTGTGCGGGAAATGCAAAGCGGTTCCGTGGCGGTCTTCGACGCCTTGTTCGCGGCGCCGGAATCCGCCCACTGCATGACCAGCTTCTAGCCACCCAGAAACATTGCTGCGCCCTAGCGGCTTGCCTGCGGTTCGGCGGCTTGTGGGCGGTTCGCAAACCGCCCACAAGCCGCCCAGCCGCAGTTGCAGTGAAGTGAGCCACCGGACAGTGTGCACTATTCTTTCCCCCACACGGCTCCTAGGGCCGGAAGTTGTCCACAATCCCTGTTTTCACCCGCGCAATACCGCCCGGACCGCGCAACGATGGGGCATGGACAACAATCAACTTGCACACATGGTGGCCTCACGGTGGCCGGCTAAGGCTGTTCGTGGCGTGGCAACCAACAGGATGTTGGAAGCGGCGGGTCTGACACACAAGGTTTTGACGGCAGCTGTTGCCCGGCAGCTTGTTGTCCGTCTCCACCGGGGCGCCTACGTCCAAGGCACCGAATGGTGGAACTTGACACCGTGGGCGCGGGACGATGTTGCACTCATTGCACACGTACTGGCGTCACTCAGCAGTGGTGTATACAGCCATTCGAGCGCCGCCCGGCTTCACGGTCTACGGACATGGGGTTGTGGAGCCACTGTCCATGTCACCCATGGACAAACCCCCGGCCATGCAAACGGCGGGGCCCGTACTTCCGTGCACCAGCAGGCGCTCGATGCCGGGCACGTGGTCATGAAGCGAATCGGGCCTGTTCAAGTCCCCGTGACATCCATGGCCCAAACCGTCCTCGATTGCGCACGTCTGTTCCGCCTCGAGCACGCTGTCATCATCGGTGACCATGCGGTCAGGAAGGGCCTCTTGATTCCTGACTTGCAGCGGCTCCTTGAGGCCAGTGAGGTCAAGCGGGGCTCGGCCCGGGCCAAACGGACACTTGACTTCTTGGATCCACTCAGTGAATCGGCAGGGGAGTCCCGCATGCGGGTGTTCCTGGCCGCCACAAAATTGCCCATGCCGGAACTGCAAGTCACCATCACCACCCGGCATGGGGTGCACCGGGCGGATTTTGCGTGGCGGGAGTTCCGGTTGATCCTGGAGTTTGACGGCTGGGGCAAGTATTTCGACTACCGGCCCACCGCCGAGGCGATTGCCCTGGAGCGCCAGCGCGAAAAGGACCTCATGGAACTGGGCTGGAGCTTTATTCGCATTAGTTGGTCCGATTTGAATGATCCCGCAGCCCTGGAAGCAAGAATTCGGGCTGCATTGCTCCGTGCGGGCGCCACATTGCCGGCCCGCCGGACAACATTCTTCGCATAAATGCGCCCGGGCAGCTTGTCGGCGGTTCCCGAACCGCTGACAAGCCGCTGCAACGCCGACAAGCCGGGAAACCGCAGATATAAACCGTCAGTGAGATCGGGCCGGCCGGGTCCAGGCGCCCCGGCAGCCCAGCCACAATGTGGCGGCCGCTGCACTGGAAGTGACCAGGAGCAGGGAGACCAGGACCAGCAATTGGATGAGGCCGGCGTCCAGGGGAGTGGCGCCGCCTATGATCATGCCCACAAAAGCACCCGGCAACGTGACAAGCCCTGCCGTCCGGGTTTGGTCCAAACTGGGCAACACAGCCTCTCCGGCGACTGGTTTGGCCACCAGGGCACGGGCCGCGTGCCACTCGAAACCCAGCGCAACGGCCGCCTCCACCTCACCGTGCCGAAGGACCAGTTCGTCACGGATCCGCCGCCCACTGAGGGTCACCGTGGACATGGCACCGCCAATTTGTTGGCCCAGGATGGCAATGATGGCCAGCGCATTGAACGGCAGCACGCCAACGGCAAACATCAGCGCCGCCGGTGGAATCACCCCTACTGCCAAGGGAATCGCGGCCATCCACCACCGCCCGTCGGCAGCAACCCGCCGCCCCGAAGTCCAGACAGCAACGAGAAACATGAGGGCAACGAACGCAAAAGCCCACGCACCCGCGTTGGATAACCACGCGATCACCAGTGCCACGGCAGCCAGCTGAACCAGGGCCCGAACGCCGGCAACGAGCATCTGGGCGGGGGAGCGGTCCAGCGCCGTGCGCCAAAGAACCGCGGCTAGAAGCAGGAAAACCGCCAACAGAACCCACGTGCTGGGGCCCAGCCGCAAAAGGGTTGAATTGTCCACAAACGCAATTATCGCCGTCGAACACGGGTTTTGCGCTCCATGGCCCAAGCAACTAGACTAAATGGGCATGTCATGCGTGGATTCGAGTGGTTACAACCGCAAAGAAATTACTCATGATGTGCATGAATTATCCGCAGGAACCCCTGCAACCATAATAATTCCGGACCCTGTCCAGCAAGAGGCGCCCCATGCGTGCATTTGCTAGGGTTCGGCGAAACCAACTATCCACATCGGAGCCCCTACTACATGACCATCACGACCCCCGAGAAGACTAGTACCACTCCCGTTGTTGCCATCAACGACATTGGTACTGCTGAAGAATTCCTCGCCGCAGTAGATGCAACCATCAAGTACTTCAACGACGGAGACCTCGTCGAAGGTATCGTTGTTAAGGTTGATCGCGACGAAGTTCTGCTCGACATCGGTTACAAGACCGAAGGCGTCATCCCCTCCCGCGAGCTTTCCATCAAGCACGACGTTGATCCCGGAGACGTTGTCTCCGTTGGCGATCAGGTTGAAGCTTTGGTCCTCACGAAGGAAGACAAAGAAGGCCGTCTGATTCTCTCCAAGAAGCGCGCACAGTACGAGCGCGCCTGGGGCGACATCGAGAAGGTCAAGGAAGAAGATGGTGTCGTTACCGGTACCGTCATCGAGGTGGTCAAGGGTGGTCTTATCCTCGACATCGGCCTGCGCGGCTTCTTGCCCGCATCGCTGGTCGAGATGCGCCGTGTGCGCGACCTGGCTCCCTACATCGGTCAGCAGATCGAAGCCAAGATCATCGAGCTGGACAAGAACCGCAACAACGTTGTTCTGTCCCGCCGTGCCTGGCTCGAGCAGACCCAGTCCGAGGTTCGCTCCACGTTCCTCAACAAGCTGGAAAAGGGCCAGGTTCGTCCCGGCGTTGTTTCCTCCATCGTCAACTTCGGTGCATTCGTGGACCTTGGCGGCGTAGACGGTCTCGTCCACGTTTCCGAGCTGTCCTGGAAGCACATCGACCACCCGTCCGAGGTTGTCGAAGTTGGCCAGGAAGTCACCGTCGAGGTTCTCGAAGTGGATCTGGACCGCGAGCGTGTTTCGCTCTCGCTCAAGGCTACGCAGGAAGACCCGTGGCAGACCTTCGCCCGCACCCACGCCCTCGGGCAGGTTGTACCGGGTAAGGTCACCAAGCTGGTTCCGTTCGGCGCGTTCGTTCGCGTTGAAGACGGCATCGAAGGCTTGGTTCACATCTCCGAGCTGGCAGTTCGCCACGTTGAGCTGGCCGAGCAGGTTGTCTCCGTTGGTGACGAGCTGTTCGTCAAGGTCATCGACATCGACCTGGAACGCCGCCGCATCTCACTGTCCCTCAAGCAGGCCAACGAGGGTGTTGACGTCGACTCCACCGAGTTCGACCCCGCACTCTACGGCATGGTTGCTGAGTACGACGAAGAGGGCAACTACAAGTACCCGGAGGGCTTCGATTCCGAGTCCAACGAGTGGCTTGAAGGCTACGAGTCCCAGCGCGCCGTTTGGGAGCAGCAGTACGCTGACGCCCAGACTCGCTGGGAAGCACACAAGAAGCAGGTTGCTGAGCACGCCGCAGAAGATGCAGCTGCCGATGGCGCCGGTGAAGGTGGCGAGTCCGCAGGGACTTCCTACTCCTCCGAGCCTGCTGCAACCGACGCCGGTGCCGGCACCTTGGCTTCTGATGAAGCCCTCGCCGCACTGCGCGAAAAGCTGACCGGAAACTAATTTCCGCTAAGCATTTCACTCGCTTAGGTGAATAAAAGGCGGGTCCCCACTTTGGTGGGGGCCCGCCTTTTGCTGTGTCGGCAATCCAGCAACGGGCTCGGCTTAGCGAGGCGAGTCCACCCAGTCAGTGCCAACAACACTCAAACGGGCGCTGCCAGCGGTGAGCGCGGCCAATCGTTCAACGGCGGCGACAATAACGTCCGTGTCGTCGGCCATGGCCAGCCCCACGTGAGTGTTCTCGGCGTCGTACGTATTGCCCGTCATGACGTACCCGGAGCTGCGTAGATCATTCTCCAGGCGGCCCGCCTGCGCGTGGGGAACCGCCACCGTAAACAGCCGCAGTCTGTTGCGCCGCACCAGGGGCGCGGCGTTGATGGCAGAGCTCACGGATTCGGAGTAGGCGCGGACCAGGCCGCCGGCGCCCAGCAGGATCCCGCCAAAATAGCGTACGACGACGGCGCACACGTCGCTGAGGTCGGCGGTACCGTCGCTGCCCGCGCCCGTTTCGGACGCGGCGCGGGTCTCGCGTTTCAGGAGGGCCTCCAGCATGGGGGTGCCGGCGGTGCCGGAGGGTTCGCCGTCGTCGTTGGAGCGTTGCACGCCACGGTCGGGGCCAATGACAAAGGCGCTGCAATGGTGCCGGGCGTCGTAAAACTCCCGCCGCAGCTCGGCCACCAGTTCCCGGGCGGCGGTCTCGTCCTCAACCCGGCGCAGCACTGTGATGAACCGTGAGCGTTTGATGCTCAGTTCGTGGCGGTAGTCCTGGCCGGCGGCGAAGGTGGTGTAACTGTTCGCGCCGGGAGTGGCCAACTGGGGTTCGGGTGTTTGGCTCACCATTTCAGTCTAGTGTGGAGACATGCTTTCCTTGGGACTCACCGGCGGCATTGCTGCCGGAAAATCGCTTCTGTCAACCCGTTTCCGTGAACTGGGCGCAGTGGTCATTGACGCCGACCAGCTGGCCCGTGAGGTGGTGGCCCCCGGCACGCCGGGCCTGGCCCAGGTGGTGGCGCAGTTTGGCCAGAACTTCCTGCTGCCCGACGGTTCGCTGGACAGGCCCAGGCTCGGCTCATTGGTGTTTGCCGACCCATCCCAACGGCAGGCGCTCAACGCCATCATCCACCCGCGAGTCAGGGCCGCAGCGCAATCAATGAAGGACCAAGCCGGCCCTGGTGCCATCGTGGTCCAAGACATCCCGCTGCTCGTGGAGACGGGGCAGGGAGCCGCTTTCCATCTGGTGGTGGTGGTCCAAGCCTCCGCCGAGACCAGGGTGGCACGCATGATGGCCACCAGGGGCATGTCCAGGGAGGATGCGCAGGCCCGGATGGATGCGCAGGCCAGCGACGCCGAACGGGCGGCGGCCGCCGACGTGGTCATTGCCAATGACGGCGATCCCCAGCAGGCCATCGCTGCCCTTGATGAGTTGTGGCATGGCAGACTGCTGCCCTTTGTGGCGAATCTTGTTGCCGGCCTGCCATCAGCCGGGCCGCTGACGCCCCAAAATGTTCCGGCCGATCCCAGCTGGCCGGTCCAGGCGGCGCGCTTGGCGGCACGGGTGAAGACGGCCGTAGGAGAGCTGGCCGTGAGCGTTGACCACATAGGCGCAACGTCCGTTCCGGGACAGCCGGCCCCGGATGTTTTGGAACTGCAAGTTCAGGTGCGCACTGCAGAGGACCTGCTGGCCGCCATGGCGCCCCTGGCTGCTGCGGGATTTCCCCTGTCCGGGCGGACCAGCGGGGGAGGGTCGCTGCATGTTTCGGCAGATCCCGGCAGGGCAGCCACCCTCGCTGTCGTGGTGCAGGCCCCGAGGCATGACACAACTGGCTAGGGGCGACTTAAACGCAGCGGGCCCCTTCCGTCCTGGGAAGGGGCCCGCTGTCTATATGCAGTGCCTAGTACGTGGTGGTCATGGTGCCGCTGTTGACCAAGGCAATGATGGCAATGATGTAGATGATGATGCCGATGACACCGAGGATGGTGAAGATCCAGCCCAGGATGACGCCAACGTTGGCCGGAGTGTTGGTGAAGCCGGCCTCGGTGGACTTCTTCTTGGCGATGATGGACACAATCAGTCCTGCCAGGGAGAAGACAAAGCACAGGACCAGGCCGATGATACCCAAGGTCTTGCCCGGATCTTCGGCGGGGGCTCCATACGGTGCGGTTCCGTAGGCGGGCTGGCCGTACTGCTGGGGCTGCTGGCCGTAGGAATTCTTTTCTTCGGGGTTGTTCTGCGTCATGATGTCCTCTCAAGGGCGAATGATGTGACTAACTGATAATAGTTTTGCACGGGGTGAGGCAATTACCGTGCATGTTTCATGGGGAGTCCTACCCATGACTTATTTCACTACGTGCCCGTACCGCCACCAACAGGGGTAGCGTTAAGACTATGAGTCTTGCGCAAGAGATCAATCGTGTTGTGGCCCCCTTCGAAGTCATCAGTGAATTCCAGCCCGCCGGGGACCAGCCGGCCGCCATCAAGGAACTCACCGAACGCATCAACAATGGTGAAAAGGACGTGGTGTTGCTGGGTGCCACGGGAACGGGCAAGTCGGCCACCACGGCGTGGCTCATTGAACAGGTCCAGCGGCCCACCTTGGTTCTTGTGCAAAACAAGACCCTTGCGGCCCAGCTGGCCAACGAGTTCAGGGAACTGCTGCCCAACAACGCCGTGGAGTACTTTGTCTCCTACTACGACTACTACCAGCCTGAGGCGTACGTGCCGCAGTCAGACACCTTTATCGAGAAGGATTCCTCTGTCAACGAGGAGGTGGAACGCCTGCGCCACTCCGCCACCAACGCGCTGTTGACCCGCAGGGATGTCATTGTGGTGGCCACCGTGTCCTGCATCTACGGTTTGGGCACTCCGGAGGAGTATGTGGCCGGCATGGTTACCCTCACCCGAGGGGACCAGATGAACCGTGATGACCTGCTGCGCAAGTTCGTCAGTATGCAGTACACGCGCAACGACATTGATTTCCACCGCGGCACCTTCCGGGTGCGCGGGGACACCGTGGAAATCATTCCCATGTATGAAGAGCAGGCCATCAGGGTGGAGTTCTTTGGTGACGAAGTAGAGAACATCTACACGCTGCATCCGCTCACGGGAGAAATCATCCGGGAGGAAAACGAGATGTACGTTTTCCCGGCGTCGCACTATGTTGCTGGCCCCGACCGCATGGCCCGGGCCGTGAAGCAGATCGAAGATGAACTGGCCAGCCGCACCAAGGAGCTGGAAAGCCAGAACAAATTGCTAGAAGCCCAGCGGTTGCGCATGCGAACCACCTATGACCTGGAAATGATGGAGCAGATGGGCTTCTGCAACGGCATTGAAAACTATTCGCGGCACATTGACGGCCGTGAACAGGGCAGCGCCCCGCACTGTCTGATCGACTACTTCCCGGACGACTTCCTCATGGTCATTGACGAATCGCACGTAACGGTGCCGCAGATTGGTGCCATGTATGAGGGCGACATGTCCCGCAAGCGCACACTCGTGGACCACGGATTCCGGCTGCCCTCAGCCATGGACAACAGGCCGCTGAAATGGGACGAGTTCCTGGAGCGCGTGGGCCAGACCGTGTACCTGTCGGCAACCCCTGGCAAATATGAGCTGGGCAAGTCGGACGGCTACGTTCAGCAGATCATCCGCCCCACGGGCCTGATTGACCCCGAGATCATTGTTAAACCGTCCCAGGACCAGATCAATGACCTGCTCGGTGAGATCCGCAAGCGTACAGCCAAGAACGAGCGTGTTCTGGTCACCACCTTGACCAAGCGCATGTCCGAGGATTTGACCGACTATCTCCTGGGCAACGGCATCAAGGTTGAGTATCTGCACTCGGATGTTGACACGTTGCGCCGGGTGGAGTTGCTGCGTGAGCTGCGGATGGGTGTTTTTGATGTGCTGGTGGGCATCAACCTGTTGCGGGAAGGTTTGGACCTGCCCGAGGTGTCCCTGGTGAGTATCCTTGACGCGGACAAGGAAGGCTTCCTGCGCTCCTCCACGTCATTGATCCAGACCATTGGACGTGCCGCCCGCAACGTGTCCGGTGAGGTCCACATGTATGCGGACAGGGTCACGGCATCCATGCAGTTCGCCATTGACGAGACCAACAGGCGCCGGGAAATTCAGGTCGCCTACAACACCAAGCACGGCATTGATCCGCAGCCGTTGCGGAAAAAGATTGCCGACATCACCGACCAGCTGGCGCGTGAAGATGCCGACACGGCCGCCCTGTTGGAGGAGGCGCGGCTCAAAAAAGCCGGGGCCGGCAAGAAGGCTGTCCGCAAGGACGGGCTCGCTTCCCGCCCCGCAGCCGAGCTGATCAGCCTCATCGAAGAGTTGACGGCGCAGATGCACGGCGCGGCCGCCGACCTCCACTTTGAACTGGCAGCCCGCTTGCGTGACGAGGTGGGGGACCTGAAGAAGGAACTTCGCCAAATGCGCGAGGCCGGCCACGCCTAAGCAGTAGCAACCGGTGGCGGAGAGCGAAAAGCCTTTACGCTTGCGGGCCACGCACCAAGGCGAGAAGCTTCGCGAAGATGCCCTCGCCGTCGTCGGCTATGCCGTCATGGTGGAACTGGGCTGACTCCCAGACCTGCAAACCCTTGACGGAGGCAGCCGTGGCCAGCGAGATTTCCCGGTCCACATAGATGTCGTTCGTGTAGACGGCGGCCGCCACCGGCACGGTGTTGTTAGACAGTTGCTCCCGGGAGTACAACCGGCCCCAACCCTCGATGCGCTGCGCCAGCACCTCGGCAAGCTCGCCCAGGGGGACCAAGGCTGGGTCCTGCTCGAAGTACCAGGGGTACACAGCTTCGCCGGTGAGCAGGGGCTCAGCCACGTCCGGGTGGAAGTCGGGGTGCTCGCCCAGAACCCTTGCGGCGGCCCAATCACTGGCTTCATCCTGAACGTAGATGGACTCATGCATGAGCGCGTACAGTGGCTGGCTAGCGCGGCTGACCTGCGCGGATACTTGGGCCAGGAAATTATCGGAGAGCCGTTCCCCATCCACCGTGGGCACGAAGGCGTCCTCGAGCAGATAGTGCAGGCCGTCAAAGCGTGTGTTGCCGCCCAGGTAGTTACCCAGCATCTGCACCCGTTCCGGGGTGAGCCGCTCGCCCGTGGGCAGGTACTCGGACACGGCCACCACGTGGCGCATGATCCGGGTGACTACGGCCCGGTCCTGCGGATACTTGGCGAAGTACTCGGCGTTGCGGCGGCGCAAACGCTCAAAGGTAGCCTGATATACCTGATCGGCCGGCCCATCCAGGGGGCCCAGACCGCCCGCGATGAGGGCTTCCTTCACGCCGTCGGGGGCGAAAGAAAGGTATGTCAGCGCGCAAAAGCCGCCATAGCTTTGGCCAAACAGGCTCCACGGCCCGGAACCCAGCGCTGCACGAATCAGCTCGGCATCGGCGACGATGTCCGTGGCCCGGAAGTGGGCCAGGTAGTCGGCCTGGGCGGCAACATCTCCGACTAAAGGGAGTGTTTGCCGCGTAGCCGGGGTGGACAGGCCCGTGCCGCGCTGGTCAAGCATCAACACGCGGAAGTGCTTGGTGGCCTCGGCCAGCCAGCCACCCAGGGCCGTGGGCCTGTTGCCACGCCCGCCCGGTCCGCCCTGCAGGAACAGCAGCCAGGGCAGTTCTTCCGACTTCACCCGGTCGTCACTGAGTTCCCGGGCAAAGAGTTCAATGCTTGGACCCGATGGGTTGGCGTGGTCCACAGGTGCCGTAAACCAGTGGTCGCGGATGCGCACGCCTCGGATGGAGTAAGGCTCAGCGCCGGTCATGCCTGCACCTGCGCCGGCACCAGCTGCGCCTCACCGAAGGCGTCCAATTCGGGACCGTCCAGCCGGAAGACGTGCCAGCCGTCCATCGGCGTCGCGCCCAGGGACTTGTAGAAGTTGATGGCAGGTGCATTCCAATCCAGCACGCTCCACTCAACCCTGGCGTAGCCGCGCTCCACAGCAATCTGGGCCAGGGTTCGCAGCAGCGCCTTGCCGTGGCCGCCGCCGCGGGTCCCCGGGCGCACATACAAATCCTCGAGGTGGATGCCCAGGGTGCCCTCCCACGTGGAGTAGTTCAGGAACCACAGGGCGAAGCCAACAATGGGTTCGCCGGGCGTCTCGGAATCCACCACGTGCGCAAAGATCTGCGGATTACTGCCAAAGAGGTTGGCGTGCAGCATCTCCACGGTGTTCTTTACAGCATCCGGCTCTTTTTCATAAACAGCCAGATCGTGAATCATGCCAAGGATTGCGGGGACATCGGAGGGCGCAGCTGTGCGTATCAAACTCATGCATTGAGCTTAGCGCGCACCTTACATGCGGCTAAAGTCCTTGAAGATTACGACGGCGGACCCGGCCTCGTTCGACGCGTCAAGGTCCACGGTGGCCGTCATTGACCAGTCGTGGTTGGCCTCGGGGTCAACAATGGTTTGGCGCACCGTCCAGCTGTCGTCACCCGTGGTGATGCTCAGCAGGGCAGGTCCGCGGGCGGCCGGGCCGGACTCGATGTATTCGTGTTCGTCCCAGTACGTGTCCAAGGCGTCGGCCCAGCGATCCGAATCCCAGCCGTGCTCGGCGTCGAGCGCCCCCAAGGCCTCGAAGTCATCGTCAGCCGCGAGCTCCACCCGGCGGAACATTTCATTGCGGACCATGACCCGGAAGGCGCGCTGGTTGTCCGTGAGCTTGGGCGGGACGGGCGGGAGGGACGTTTCCTCAGCCAACGTCACGACGTCGGAGCCGTCCCCGGAGGTCATTTTTTCCCACTCGTCCAGCAGGCTGGAGTCAACCTGGCGGACCAGCTCGCCCAGCCAGGAGATGATGTCTTCAAGGTCTTCGCGCAGGGCGTCCTGGGGGACGGTTTGGCGCAGCGCCTTGTAGGCGTCGGTGAGGTAGCGCAGCACGATGCCCTCGGAGCGGGCCAGCGAGTAGTACTGGACGTATTCGCCAAAGTTCATGGCTCGCTCGTACATGTCGCGGATGATCGACTTGGGGCTCAGCTCAAAGTCACCCACCCACGGGGAGGCCTTGCGGTACAGCTCAAAGGCGCCGAACAGCAGCTCCGAGAGCGGCATGGGGTACGTGACTTCATCGAGGATGGCCATGCGTTCGTCATACTCGATGCCCTCGCTCTTCATGGCGGCAACCTTTTCGGTGCGTTCACGTTTGAGCTGGGCGGCCAGGATTTGGCGCGGCTTCTCCAAGGTGGCTTCGATGACGGAGATAACATCGAGGGCGTAGCTGGGGGATGCGGGGTCCAGCAGGTCCAGGGCGGCAAGCGCAAAGGGGGAGAGGGGCTGGTTCAGCGCAAAGTTCATTTGCAGGTGAACCGTCAGGCGCACCGTACGGCCGTCGGCCTCCAGCTCATCCTCAGGAATCCGCTCCACCACGCCAGCGCCCAGCAGTTCGCGGTACATGCCAATGGCCTTGCGGATCAGGGCGCGCTGCTTGGACGGCGATTCGTGATTGTCGGTGAGCAGGGTTTTGGCGGCCAGGAAGGGATCCCCGGGGCGTTCCAGTAGGTTCAGCAACATGGCGTGGGTGATGGTGAAGCTCGACGTCAGCGGTTCCGGAACGGATTCCACCAGACGGGTGAACGTGGGCTCGCCCCAGCTGACAAAGCCCGCCATGGGCTTCTTCTTGACCACCTGGCGCAGCTTCTTTTGGTCGTCGCCAAACTTTGCCACGGCCTTGGTCATGGCTTTGGTGTTTTCAATGACGTGGTCCGGTGCCTGCACCATGACGGTTCCGGCGGTGTCGTAGCCCGCGCGGCCTGCGCGGCCGGCAATCTGTTGGAACTCACGCACCTGCAAAACGCGAGTGCGGACGCCGTCGTACTTGCTCAGGGCTGTCAGGAGCACGGTGCGGATGGGCACGTTGATGCCAACGCCCAGGGTGTCGGTGCCGCAGATGACCTTGAGCAGGCCGGCCTGGGCCAGCTGCTCCACCAGGCGACGGTACTTGGGCAGCATGCCTGCGTGGTGCACGCCGATGCCATGACGGACCAGGCGGTTGAGGGTCTTGCCGAAGCCCGCGGAGAAGCGGAAGCCGGCAATGAGGTCGTTAATTTTGTCTTTCTCCTCGCGGGTGCAGACGTTGATGCTCATCAGGTTTTGGGCCCTGTCGATGGCCTCGGCCTGGCTGAAGTGCACCACGTAGACGGGGACCTGCTTGGTGGCGAGCAACTCCTCCAGGGTTTCGTGCACACCGGTTTGCACGTAGTAGTAGTGCAGCGGGATGGGGCGCTCAGTGGAGGAAACGGTGGTGGTGTCGCGGTTGGTCAGCTCGGTCAATTCGCGCTCAAAGCGGCTGACATCACCCAGGGTGGCGCTCATGAGCAGGAACTGGGACTGGGGCAGCTCCAAGAGTGGCAGCTGCCAGGCCCAGCCGCGCTGCGGGTCGGAGTAGTAGTGGAACTCGTCCATGATGACCACGCCGACGTCGGCATTCTCACCTTCGCGCAGGGCAATGTTGGCCAGGATTTCAGCGGTGCAGCAAATGATGGGCGCGTCCTGATTGACCGAGGAATCGCCGGTGATCATGCCAACGTTCTCGGCCCCAAATATGTCGCACAGGGCGAAGAATTTCTCGGACACCAGGGCCTTGATGGGGGCCGTGTAGTAGCTGGCTGCACCCCTGGCCATGGCGTTGAAGTGCGCCGCAATGGCCACCATCGACTTGCCGGAGCCCGTGGGTGTGGACAGGATGACGTTGTTGCCGCTGACCAGCTCCAGCGCCGCCTCTTCCTGGGCGGGGTACAGCTCGATGCCCTTGTCCATGGTCCATTCCAAAAACGCGTCGAGAACGTCGTCATCGGAGGAGGTTTGCGGGTTCAGGGTGGCAAGCTGTTCAAGAAGATTCATGGTGTTCCCAGCTTATGCGCTCAAGGCTGTGGCAGGATAACGCCATGGGTGATCAAACGTTTTTATGGGAACCGGTCAAGTACGTGGAATTTGGCGATTTTCGCGACCGCCCGTTCTTTGACCTGACGGCGCGCATAAGCGCCGCGGCGCCTGCCAGGGTGGTTGATCTGGGGTGCGGGCCGGGCAATCTCACCGCCACGCTGGCCCAACGCTGGCCGTCCGCTTGCGTTGCGGGGATCGACAGTTCAGTCGACATGATCGCCGTCGCGCTTAAACAGGTGGAAATGTTCGACGCCGACACCCAGCCAGGTGTCCAGCCTCACCCGGGTGCGCGGCTGAGCTTCGCCGTAGGGGACATTGCCGGCTGGGCACCCACCAGCGAGACCGACGTGATTGTTTCCAATGCCGCCCTGCAATGGGTGCCCGGGCATCAAGAACTGATGGCTGGCTGGTTGGCGGCCCTTCGCCCGGGCGGGTGGCTGGGCGTCCAGGTGCCGGGGAACTTTGGGGCGCCGTCGCACACCATCATGCGTGAATTGGCCGCAAGCACGCGTTGGCGGGACCAGCTGGACGGTGTACTGCGGCATGGGGATGCGGTGGGGGAGCCGGCGGAGTATCAGGAGCTGTTCCTGCGCGGTGGAGCCCGGGTCGATGTGTGGGAAACCACGTACAGCCAGCTCCTGCAGGGGGAGAACCCCGTGCTGGAGTGGGTTCGCGGGACGGGGTTGCGCCCCGTTCTGGCTGCCCTGGGTCCCGTGGATAGAGTTGAGTTCGAGCAGCAATATGCAGCATTGCTGCGGCAGGCGTATCCGGCAACGGAGTTTGGTACCAACTTTGAGTTCCGGCGCATCTTTATGGTGGGAGAAAAGCAATGAGTGATTTGCAGGCATTTCCGCAAGACTGGCAGCGCGCCCTGGTCATAGTTGCCCACCCCGACGACCCCGAATATGGCATGGCTGCGGCAGTGGCCCAGTGGGTTGAAGACGGGAAGGAAGTCCACTATTTACTGGCTTCTCACGGGGAGGCTGGCATTGCCACGATGACTCCCGAGCTGAGCGGGCCGTTGCGTGCCGTGGAACAACTCAACGCGTGCGGGCAGGTGGGCGTTGAAAATTTGACTATCCTGGACCACCCGGATGGGCGAATCGAGGAAGGTGTGGCACTGCGCCGTGACTTTGCCCGGCACATGCGCCTGGTGAAACCGGATGTTGTGCTGACGCTCAACCACTGTGATCATTGGGGTCCGGGCCGGTGGAACAGCGCCGACCACAGGGCTGTTGGCCGCAGCGTACTGGACGCGGTTTCCGATGCCGACAATGACTGGATTTTCCCCGAACTCCTCGATGAGGGTTTGGGCCGCCACAAGGTTCGCTGGGTGGGCATCAGCTCACCTCAGCCAACACATTTTGTGAAGGTCAACCCGGAGAATATCGAGAAGGCAGTTGCCTCGCTGGCGGAACACAAGGAGTATCTGCGCGCCTTGAGCCCCGAACCCGTTGAGACGCAGGCCCGGCGGCAGATCGAGATGGTGACCGCCGGCGGAGTAGTGGCCTTTGAACTATATAGCTGAGCAAGGCGCGGCCTGACCCGCCGGTGAGTGTGCAGATAATGCCCCCTAAATCGATTTAGGGGGCATTATCTGCACACTCACCGGACAGCAACGCCACGGGAAACCCACAGGAAGTTCACACTGACAAGACGCCTGCCCAGGAGTAAGTTGTTACCAGTTCGAACCAAATTTTGATGCGCACCTAGGAGTTTGACGTGCTGTTTCGCTTGATAGCCCGCAATGTGGCACCGCACAGGGCGCAGCTGATCATGATTGTGGTGCTGCAGTTCCTCTCCACGCTGGCCACGCTGTACCTGCCCACGCTCAATGCCGACATCATCGACGACGGCGTGGTCAAGGGCAACATCGCCCTGATCATGAACCTGGGCGGCTGGATGCTTGCCATCACGGCGGGCCAGGTGGTGTGCGCCATCGCGGCCACCTATCTCAGCGCCAAGCTGGCCATGGGCGTGGGGCGGCAAATCCGGCGTGACCTCTTCGATAAGGTGGAGACGTTTTCCTCCCAGGAGGTGGGCATCATTGGCGCGCCGTCGCTGATCACGCGCACCACCAACGACGTCCAACAGGTGCAGATGCTGACCCTGATGTCGTTCACCATGATGGTCATGGCACCCATCATGTGCATTGGCGGGATCGTGCTGGCCATGGCCCAGGACGTCCCCCTGTCCGGGCTGCTGCTGGTGATCCTGCCCGTGCTGATCGTGGCCATTGGCCTGATTGTGCGCGTTTTGGTCCCCACCTTCCGCAAGGTTCAGAAGCAGCTTGACGACATCAACGGCGTGCTGCGCGAACAAATCACCGGCATCAGCGTGATCCGCGCCTTTGGTCGCCGCGACTATGAGGCTGACCGGTTCGCCACGGCCAACGGCGCCCTGACCTCCTCCCAGCTGCGGGCCGGGCGGCTGCTCTCGCTCATGTTCCCCACCATCTTCTTTGTGGTGAATGTGACAAGTGTTGGCGTGCTGTGGTTTGGCGGGCAGCGCATCGACGCCGGAGACATGCAGATTGGCGCGTTGACGGCGTTCCTGAGCTACATCATGCAAATCCTGATGTCGGTCATGATGGCCATGTTCATGTTCATGATGATTCCGCGCGCAGCTGTTAGCGCCGAACGCATCATGGAGGTCCTGGACACCGAAGCCAGCGTGGTGGATGCTCCCGACGCTGTTTCCGTCAAGCAGCTCGACGGCGTACTGCAGGTCACCGACGCCGCCTTCAGTTATCCCGGTGCCCAGGCTCCTGTCCTGTCGGGGGTGAGTTTTACGGCCACTCCGGGTACCACGACGGCGATCATCGGCTCCACGGGCAGTGGCAAGTCAACGCTGTTGAACCTCATACCCCGGCTGCTGGACAGCACCGCAGGCTCGATCGAGCTGGGCGGCCACAACGTCAAGGGTGTGACGCTGGCTGCGCTGCGCGGCTCCATCGGCCTGGTGCCGCAGAAGGCCTACCTGTTCACCGGCACCGTGGCCAGCAACATCCGCATGGGAAACCCACAGGCATCGGACGATCAAGTCTGGGAGGCACTGGAAACGGCCCAGGCTGCCGACTTTGTCAGGGGCATGCCCCACGGGCTGGAGTCTCCCATTGAGCAAGGTGGATCCAATGTGTCCGGCGGCCAGCGGCAACGGCTGTGCATTGCCCGCGCCATTGCAGCACAGCCGTCGCTCTATCTTTTTGACGACAGCTTCTCCGCACTGGACTACGCCACGGACGCGAAATTGCGGGCGGCCTTGAGGCCTGTCACCCGCGACGCGGCAGTGTTGGTGGTGGCTCAACGCGTCGGCACCATCAAGGACGCCGACAATATTCTGGTGCTTGATGAAGGGGCGTTGGTGGGCCAGGGAACCCATGAGCAGTTGCTTGAGAGCTGCCCCACCTACCAAGAAATCGTGACATCCCAGATGAGCGCCGATGACCAGCTTTCAGACAACGAGCTGTCAGACAACAAGGGAGGTGCGGAATGACCATGATGCGAGGGGCCCGCGCTGGCGGCCCGCCACAAAAAGCCATCGCCTTTGGCCCCAGCCTCAAACGAATCCTCGCCTTGATGGCGGCCGACAGAATCCGGATAGCAGCGGTGGTTGCCATGGCTGCCGTCTCCGTTGGCTTGTCGGTGCTAGCCCCGAAGGTTTTGGGCCACGCAACAGACATTATTTTCGACGGCGTCGTAGGCCAGATGCTGGACACATTCCCGGCCGGAACCACCAAGGAACAGGCGGTGGCGGCGCTGCGTGCCAGCGGCCAGGGCCAACTTGCTGACATGCTCAACGCCATGAACGTGGTGCCAGGGCAGGGCCTGGATCTGCAGGCTCTGGGCGGCGTCTTGGTGATTGTTTTGGGTCTGTATGTGGTGGCGTTCTTCTTCAACTGGTCCCAGGGCTACATCACCACGGGCATTGTGCAGCGTTCCATGTACCGGCTCAGGACAGAGATTGAAGCCAAGCTGGACAAGCTGCCCATGTCACACTTCCAGCAGGAATCCCGCGGGGACGTGCTCTCCCGTGTCACCAATGACATTGACAATTTCTCCCAGACGCTGAACCAGACACTGACCCAAATTCTCATCGCCGTCCTCACAGTGTGCGGCGTGCTGGGCATGATGTTCTCCATCTCGCCCATGCTTGCCGGTATCTCCCTGCTCACGGTGCCGATCGTTGCCGTCATCACCGTGATGATTGCCAAACGCTCCCAAGTGCAGTTTGCGGCGCAATGGAAGAGCACGGGCGAGCTGAACGGCCATGTGGAGGAAATGTTCACCGGCCATGAGATTGTCAAGGCCTTTGGCCAGCAGCAGGCAGCCATTGAGAAGTTCCGGGTCTCCAATGACAGCCTTTACGAATCCAGCGCCAAGGCCCAGTTTATTTCCGGCATCATCATGCCCAGCACCAACTTCATCTCCAACCTGAACTATGTGGTGGTGGCGGTGCTCGGCGGCATTCAGGTGGCCCAGGGTGCCCTGACTATCGGCAGTGTCCAGGCGTTTATTCAGTACTCCCGCCAGTTCAGCCAGCCCATGGCCCAGCTGGCCAGCATGATCAACCTGCTGCAATCCGGGGTGGCCTCGGCAGAGCGTGTCTTTGAGCTGCTGGATGCCGAGGAGCAAACCCCGGACCACACCCCGCCGGCGGTGTTGGCCGAACCTAAGGGGCGGGTGGTCTTTGACCACGTCAACTTCGGCTACAAGCCGGGGGAGCCGCTCATCAAGGACCTGTCCCTGGTGGCCGAACCTGGCCAGACGGTTGCCATTGTGGGGCCCACCGGCGCTGGCAAGACCACCCTGGTCAATCTGCTCATGCGGTTCTACGAGATCGATTCGGGCACCATCACCATTGACGGCGTCAACACGGCCCACCTGACCCGTGATGACCTGCGCAGCCAATTGGGCATGGTGCTCCAGGATGCCTGGCTGTTTGGTGGGACCATCAAGGACAACTTGAGGTACGGCAAGCTGGACGCCACCGAGGAGGAGATCATCGAGGCTGCCGTGGCCACGCATGTGGACCACTTTGTGATGTCGCTCCCCGACGGCTATGAAACAGTCCTCAGCGACGACGGCGGCGGGCTGAGTCAGGGGCAACGCCAGCTCATGACGATTGCCCGCGCGTGGGTTGCCAACCCCGGCATTCTGATCCTGGACGAGGCCACCAGTTCCGTGGACACCCGCACCGAAGTCATGATTCGCACGGCCATGAACAAACTCCGCCACAACAGGACCAGTTTTGTCATTGCGCACAGACTCTCCACGATTCGTGACGCAGATTTGATACTGGTGATGAATAACGGTGAGATCATTGAACAGGGCAACCATCACGTGCTCCTTGAACGCAAGGGTTTCTACTTCGAGCTATACATGAGCCAGTTTGGAGATCCGCTGGTGGAAGAGGTGAGTCAGTTATGAACACCATGGATATTTTAATGCGCCGCTGGCATCTGGACTCGGAGTCCACAGTGCCGCCCTATGAGCAGATCCGCTTGCGGATCCTGGACCTGGCAGCCTCGGGTGAGCTGGCCGTGGGCAGCAAACTTCCGTCGGTGCGTGCACTCGCGGCGGATTTGAGCGTGGCAGCCAACACGGTGGCCAGGGCGTACAGGGAACTGGAGCAGGCAGGCATTGTGGTGACGGCTGGACGCAGCGGCACCGCCGTGGCATCCGGCGGCGACGCCATTTCGGCCCAAGTTGCAGCGGCGGCTGACGCCTTTGCCGCCGTCGCGCGTGATTTGGGTGTGCCCCATAGCCAGGCGCTGCGCATTGTGGGCGCCGCCCTGGATCGCGCCGTCAGCGGCTGACGTGCGGCAACAACGGCGCGCGTTCGAACGAACTTTCGATTATACTTAGCAGTGAATGCGCGCGAGCCCGGCCGAGTTCTGGCCGTTCCGCGCCCACACAGTGGACAGCAATGTGAAGGAAACAATGGCCCAGTTGCACAACTCGTCAACCGATCCGCAGCGCCCCGACTTGTCGCGTTTGATAGTCAAGGGCGCCCGCGAGCACAATCTGCGCAACGTTGACCTTGACCTGCCCCGTGACGCCATGATCGTGTTCACGGGATTGTCTGGTTCGGGGAAGTCCTCCCTAGCCTTTGACACCATCTTCGCCGAAGGCCAGCGCCGCTATGTGGAATCCCTCTCCGCCTATGCCCGGCAGTTCCTGGGCCAGGTGGACAAGCCTGATGTTGACTTCATTGAGGGCCTGTCCCCGGCGGTTTCCATTGACCAGAAGTCCACCAGCAAGAACCCCCGCTCCACGGTGGGCACCATCACCGAGATTTATGACTACATGCGCCTGCTGTGGGCCAGGGTGGGAACTCCCCATTGCCCCACCTGCGGCGAGCCCATTGCCAAGCAGACCCCGCAGCAAATCGTGGACCAGCTGCTGGAGATGCCTGAGGGCACCCGCTTCCAGATCCTGGCCCCCGTGGTCCGCGACCGCAAGGGCGAGTTTGTTGAACTGTTCAAGGAACTCACCGCCAAGGGCTATTCCCGCGCCAAGGTGGACGGTGAGCAGATTCAGCTCAGCGATCCACCCAAGCTGAAGAAGACGTTCAAGCACACCATTGAAGTAGTGGTGGACCGGCTCGTGGTCAAGGACGGCATCCAGCAGCGCCTCACCGACTCCGTCGAAACAGCCCTGGGGCTGGCTGACGGCCGCGTGCTGGCCGAGCTGGTTGACCTGCCGGAGCAGGATTCCGGACGTATCCGCTCCTTCTCCGAGAACTTGGCCTGCCCCAACGAGCACCCGCTGGCCATTGACGAGATTGAGCCGCGCTCCTTCTCCTTCAACAACCCCTTCGGGGCCTGCAGCGCTTGTAGCGGTATTGGCACCAAGCTTGAAGTTGATGAAGAGCTCGTCATCCCCAACCCGTTCCTCTCGCTGCGTGAGGGCGCCATTGCCCCGTGGTCGCTGGGCACCGCCACCACTGAGTACTGGAACCGCCTCCTGGAAGGGCTGTCGGCCGAACTCGACTTCGACCTTGACACCCCGTGGAACAAGCTGGACACCCCAGTGCGCACGGCCATCCTGTACGGCAAGGACCACAAGGTGGTGGTGCAGTACAAGAACCGTTTTGGCCGCGAACGCAAGTACAGCACAGGCTTTGAAGGCGCCGTGCAGTACATCCAGCGCAAGCACATCGAGACGGAATCGGACTCCGCCCGTGACCGTTACGAAGAATACATGCGCCAGATTCCGTGTCCCGCGTGTGGGGGAGCCCGGCTTAACCCGGCCTCACTGTCCGTGCTGATCAACGGCAAGTCCATTTCCGCTGTTGCCGCCCTGTCCATGCGCGACTGCTTCGACTTCCTCTCCAACCTGGTGCTGACGGGGCGCGAAGCCCAGATTGCCAGTCAGGTCCTGAAGGAGATCCAGGCCCGCCTGCGGTTCCTGCTCGACGTCGGACTTGAGTACCTGAACCTGGAACGCGCCTCGGCCACCCTCTCCGGCGGCGAAGCCCAGCGTATTCGCCTGGCCACGCAGATCGGCTCCGGCCTGGTGGGCGTGCTGTACGTGCTTGATGAGCCGTCCATCGGTCTGCACCAGCGGGACAACCGCCGCCTGATTGAAACGCTCACCCGCCTGCGCGATCTTGGCAACACCCTCATTGTGGTCGAACACGATGAAGACACCATCAAGGAAGCCGACTGGATTGTGGACATTGGCCCCGGCGCCGGTGAGCACGGCGGCGAAGTGGTGCACTCAGGATCCTTGGAGGACTTGCTGGCCAACACCCGCTCCCTGACGGGCGACTACCTGTCCGGGCGCAAGTCCATCGCCATGCCGGCCACCCGGCGCAAGTACGACAAAAAGCGTGAACTCACGGTGGTCGGGGCCAAGGAGAACAACCTCCAAAACGTTGACGTGAAGTTCCCGCTGGGCGTGTTGACGGCCGTGACCGGCGTCAGCGGCTCCGGCAAGTCCACCCTGGTCAACGAGATCCTGTACAAGGTGCTGGCGAACAAGCTCAACGGCGCCAAGCAGGTTGCCGGCCGCCACCTGCGCGTGGATGGTTTGGAGCACCTGGACAAGGTGGTGCACGTGGACCAGAGCCCCATTGGTCGCACGCCGCGCTCCAACCCGGCCACCTACACTGGCGTTTTTGACAACATTCGGAAACTTTTTGCCGAGACCAACGAATCAAAAATGCGCGGCTACCAGCCGGGACGTTTCTCCTTCAACGTCAAGGGCGGGCGCTGCGAGGCGTGCACCGGTGACGGCACGCTGAAGATTGAAATGAACTTCCTGCCGGATGTTTACGTGCCGTGCGAGGTCTGCCACGGCGCCCGCTACAACCGCGAAACCCTGGAAGTCCACTACAAGGGCAAGTCCATTGCCGACGTGCTGAACATGCCCATCGAGGAAGGCGCCGACTTCTTCGCAGCCTTCACCCCCATTGCCCGGCACCTGCGCACGCTGGTCGACGTCGGACTCGGCTACGTGCGCTTGGGGCAGGCCTCCACCACCTTGTCCGGTGGTGAGGCGCAGCGCGTCAAGCTCGCCGCCGAACTGCAGAAGCGCTCCAACGGGCGCAGCATTTACGTCCTGGACGAGCCCACCACGGGCCTGCACTTTGAGGACATTCGCAAGCTGCTGTTGGTGCTGCAGGGGCTCGTGGACAAGGGCAACACCGTCATCGTCATTGAGCACAACCTTGATGTGATCAAGAGTGCCGACTGGATTGTGGACTTGGGGCCCGACGGCGGCACCGGTGGCGGCCAGGTGATTGCCACGGGAACCCCGGAGAAGGTGGCCAAGAGTGAACAAAGTTACACCGCCACGTTCCTGCGCGAAGCCCTGAACGTCTAGCCCCGTCACCCCTTCCCAACTGTGACGCAGTTGTTGCTCCAAAATCGCCTCAGAAAGCGCTTTCCACCGCAACAACTGCGTCACAGATGGGAGGGCGGGGGCTGGGTGGCTGTTGAATTCTTCGCTCAAGATATGCCTGCCGGTGCATGGATGAGTTGGTAGTGGGGCATGTCGTGAGAAACTATGGACGTGAATATCGCCGCTACGCCCGTCAATCGTGGCAAAACTGCCACCGCAGTCCTTTTCGACCTCGATGGGACCCTTGTTGACCCGGCCGGAGGGATCACCCAAGGCATTGAATATGCCCTGAGGACCATGGACTTGCCCAGTCCCGGACTGGACGCCCTCAATGCGATGGTCGGGCCCAAGCTCGCTGACGCGCTGGTCACTTTTGCCGGTGTACCGCTGGACACCGTGCCGGCGGTCATTGCCGCATACAGGGTTTGGTATGGCCGTCAGGGTATGGCCATGTCTGTGCTGTATCCGGGCATCAAGGATCTGCTGACTCAGCTGAAAGCGGCAGGGGTTCCACTGGCTGTTGCCACACAGAAGCCCGAACCACTGGCCAAGAAACTGTTGGCACTGCATGAGATTGACCAGCTGTTTACCGTGATCAAGGGCTCCCACGCGGACGAGACCCTGATGCCCGGTGCGCCTGGCTACCGTGCAGGGAAGAGCGAGATCATTGCTGCCGCATTGACTGAACTCTCAGAACTGGGCGATCTTGCAGATGGCGCCGGGTCCGCCGCAGTCATGGTGGGGGACAGGCACCAGGATGTGCGCGGTGCCCAAGATAACGGCCTTGACTGCATTGGCGTTTCGTGGGGCTTTGCCGCCGACGGCGAGCTGGCGGCGGCAGGCGTGACCGCCGTCGTGCACTCTGCCGACGAACTTGCCCAAGAATTGACTCAGACTTTCTTGGAGGCTCGCGATGGTGCTCTATGACATGACCCGTGGGCTGACACGCGGAACCATCAGCGCACTGTGCCGGCCTACCGTTGAAGGTCTGGAGAATGTGCCCACCGACGGGCCGTTCATCGTGGCGCCCAACCATCTGTCCTTCTTTGACTCGGTCATTGTGCAGGCGCTGACGCCCCGGCCGGTTTCCTTCTTCGCCAAGGCCGAATACTTCAACGGCAAGGGCATCAGGGGAAAACTGATGAAGTCATTCTTCGAGTCGGTGAACTCCATCCCGGTGGAACGCGGCGAACAGGCTGCCAGCGTTCAGGCCTTGAAGACGCTGCTGGAGATTCTGGGCCGCAATGAGGGCGTGGGCATTTATCCCGAGGGCACACGCTCACGTGATGGAGTTCTGTACCGCGGCCGCACCGGCGTAGGCTGGCTGGCCCTGACAACGGGCGCCCCAGTGGTCCCCGTAGGCATTATTGGCACCGAAAAGTTGCAGCCAGCCGGTGGGAAGGGCTTCCGGCCGGCAAAGTTCACGCTGCGCTTCGGCAAGCCGCTGTACTTTGAAAAAACGGGCCCGGACCATTCCCTGCCCGCCAGGCGGCACGTCACTGACACCATCATGGATGCCATTGCCGAACTCACTGGCCAGGAGCGCAGCGCCAAATACAACCAGAGCCCCAGCATCGAATAGGCCCCACCCGCGTCCGCCCACAGCGTGCAAGCCCGCTGAACGTCGCCCCGGACGCACGGGCCCACCCTAGAATGATGATGTGGCAGATCCAGCAAGTTACCGGCCCAAGCCCGGCGAAATTCCCACGGACCCAGGTGTTTACCGTTTCCGTGATGAACACGGACGCATTATTTATGTGGGCAAGGCCAAGAACCTCCGATCCCGGCTGAATTCATACTTCGCCAATCCGGCCACCTTGCTGCCCAAAACCCATGCCATGGTTCATCATGCGGCAAGTGTGCAATGGACCATTGTGGGCAGCGAGCTGGAAGCGCTGCAGCTGGAATATACGTGGATCAAGGAATTCGCGCCCCGGTACAACCTTGCGTTCAGGGACGACAAAACGTACCCGTATCTCGCCGTCTCCATGAGTGAGAAGTTTCCCCGCGTCCAGGTGATGCGCGGTGAACGGCGCAAGGGCACCAAATACTTTGGCCCGTACACAGCCGGTGCCATCCGCGAAACCATGGACACCCTGCTGCGGGTGTTTCCCGTGCGCAGCTGCAGCACGGGCGTGTTGCGCCGCGCCGAACGCAGCGGCCGCCCCTGCCTGCTGGGCTACATCGACAAATGCGCTGCCCCGTGCGTGGGCCGCATCAGCATCGAAGACCACAAGGCCCTGGCCCAGGATTTCTGTGACTTTATGGGCGGGGAAGCCAAACGTTTCATCGGCACCCTGGAGAAGCGCATGTCAGCCGCCGTGGCTGAGCTGGACTACGAACAGGCCGCCAGGGTGCGCGATGACATCATTGCGCTGCGCAAAGTCTTTGAACGCAACGCAGTGGTCCTGACCGAAGACACCAACGCGGACATTTTTGCTGTGGAGCAGGATGACCTTGAAGCTGCAGTGCAGGTCTTCTTTGTCCGCGGCGGGCGCATCCGCGGCCAGCGAGGCTGGGTGGTGGAGAAGGTCGAGGACGCCTCCAACGCCGAGCTGTGGGAGCACCTGATGCAGCAGGTCTATGGCGGAGAGGAACAGCAGCAGGACGCCATCCCGCGCCAGATCCTTGTCCCCGAGCTGCCTGCCAACCATGAATACCTGGCCCAGTGGCTGGGTGAGCTGCGCCAAGGCAAGGTCTCCATCAAGGTGCCCCAGCGGGGCGAGAAGGCTGCGTTGATGGACACTGTCCAGATCAATGCCCGCCAGGCCATGGCCCTGCACAAGTCACGCCGGGCAGGGGATCTGACAACGCGCTCACTGGCGCTTCAGGAACTCCAGGAGGCCCTGGATTTGCCCATGCCGCTGCTGCGCATTGAATGCTTCGACATCTCCCATGTCCAAGGCACCAATGTGGTGGCCTCCATGGTGGTGGTGGAGGACGGCATCGCCAAGAAGAGCGAATACCGCAAGTTCGCGATTACGGGTGAAGCCGCCATCGATGACACCGCGTCGATGTATGACGTCATCACCCGCCGCTTCCGCAACTACCTCGCGGAGAAGGAGACGCGCGCCCAGGGCACCCTCGCCAGCGGTGAACTTATGGCCGGAGACGATGAGGACACCGTTGAGGCGCCCAAGTCCAAGTTCGCCTACCCGCCCAACCTGGTGGTGGTCGACGGCGGCATACCCCAAGTTAACGCTGCGGCGCGGGCATTGGCCGACCTGGGCATCACCGACGTTGCCGTAATTGGCCTGGCCAAACGCCTCGAGGAGGTATGGGTGCCCGAAAGTGACTTCCCGGTCATCTTGCCGCGTTCCTCGGAGGGCTTGTATCTGCTGCAGCGGATCCGTGATGAGGCCCATAGATTTGCCATCACTTTCCACCGGGCAAAACGCGGGAAGGCCATGGTGGCCTCAGTCTTGGATACCGTGCCGGGGCTTGGTGCCGCCAAACAGAAAACGCTGCTGGCCCACTTTGGTTCACTCAAGAAGGTCCGTGCCGCCACGGTGGAGGAATTGGCGCAGGCCAAGGGTGTGGGGCCCGTGCTGGCGCAAGCCATCCATGACACCGTGAACGCCAGCGACCAGAACCTGACGCCCGCACCGGCAATCAACATGACCACCGGCGAAATACTCGACTAGCGAACGCGCCTGGCGGCCTCCTCCCGGTAAGCCGCTTCGCGCCTTTCCGGGTCCCTCGGAGGATAGGCTTAGTCTGTAGCCGTGGCTGGGCGGCGGAACCCTTGGGTTTCACACAAATAATTGACAGGGAAACGTAATGAACCAAGAGCAAGACACGACCGGCAGCGGCGAGGAATCCTTGACGGCGGTTAAACCGGTTGAAGCCGAACTGTTGGTGGTAACGGGCATGTCCGGCGCCGGCCGCAGCACCGCTGCCAACGCCCTGGAAGACCATGGCTGGTACGTCATCGAGAACTTGCCACCGCAGATGCTGGGCACGCTGGCGGAGCTGGTCTCACGCATGCCGGCAGCGCTGCCCAAGCTGGCCGTCGTCGTCGATGTCCGCGGCAAGGCTCTCTTTGCAGACATTCGCGAATCACTCAACGCACTCTCATCCGCCGGCGTGAGCTACCGGGTGCTGTTCCTGGACGCCAGTGACGACACGCTGGTGCGGCGCTTCGAGCAGGGCCGGCGCCCCCACCCCTTGCAGGAGGACGGCCGGATCCTCGATGGCATCGCCGCCGAGCGCCTGCTGCTCGCGGAAATGAAGAACCAGGCGGAGATGATCCTGGACACCTCCGTCATGAACGTGCATGAGCTGGCCTCTGCCGTCACGGAGCTGTTTTCCGAGTCGGGTCCGGTGGTTTTGAGCCTGACGGTCATGAGCTTCGGGTTCAAGTACGGCCTGCCCGTGGACGCCAACTACGTGGCGGATGTCCGTTTCATTCCCAACCCGCACTGGATCCCGCAGCTGCGCCCGCTGACCGGCCAGGACGAGGCCGTCAGCAACTTTGTGCTCAACGACAACGGCGCAGCCGACTTTGTGGACAGGTACGTGCACGCCCTGGAACCAGTCTTTGAGGGCTACCGCCGCGAGAACAAGCACTACGCAACCATTGCGGTTGGCTGCACAGGCGGCAAGCACCGTTCTGTGGCCGTTGCCATTGAACTTGCCAAGCGCCTGAGCCAATTGCCGCGCGTCACCACAAGTATTCGGCACCGCGATTTGGGCCGGGAGTAAGCGTGTACACAGGAATTCTGCCTATAGTGCCGTCCGCTGCGAAACTGCCCACCCTGAACACCGGAGCCAAGGTGGCAGCCCTGGGCGGCGGGCACGGACTGGCCGCATCACTCTCCGCGCTGCGCCTGGTGACGGGCAATGTTACGGCCGTCGTCACAGTAGCTGACGACGGCGGCTCCTCCGGCCGCCTACGCGAAGAGTTGGGTGTCCTCCCGCCGGGAGACTTGCGCATGGCCCTGTCGGCGCTTTGTGACGACACTGACTGGGGCAGGACCTGGCGCGATGTCATGCAGCACAGATTCACCTCGCGTGAAGGTGTCACCGGATCCCTGGACAACCACGCCCTGGGCAACTTGCTGATTGTGACCCTGTGGGAACTGCTTGGCGACCCCGTGGCCGGCCTGCGCTGGGCCGGGGCCCTGCTGGGTGCCCGGGGCGAAGTGCTGCCCATGGCCAGCGTGCCCCTGACCATCGAGGGCTTGGTGAAGGTTCCCGGTTTGCCCGGCCGCCTCATCCGTGGCCAGTCCCTGCTGGCCAAGGCAGGGGAGGTGGAGGAGGTGCGCCTGCTGCCCGTTGACGCGCCTGCCTGCACGGAAGCCGTGACGGCCATTCACGACGCCGACTGGGTGGTTCTGGGGCCCGGCTCCTGGTACACCTCGGTGCTGCCGCACTTGTTGCTGCCACAGATGCGTGAAGCCCTGTGCACCACCAAGGCCAAGCGCCTGCTCACCATGAACCTGGACGTCAACGATGCAGAGGCCGATGGCATGAACGCGGCGGACCACTTGCACGTCATTTCACGGTACGCACCGGAGTTCAATGTTGACGTGGTGCTGGCGGATCCCTCATCCATTGGCGATGTTGGCGAATTCACACAAGCGGCCGCAATGATCGGTGCCGAGGTGGTGTTCGGTAAGGTGGGGAGTTCCGGTGGCAACGCTGTCCACGATCCGCTACGGTTGGCAGCTGCGTACCGCGATATCTTTGGGGGTCATTAATGAACGTGAAAGTAGAGGCTGAATCATGGCGCTAACTGCGGCAGTAAAAGAAGAATTGTCTCGGCTTGACGTCAAGAAATCCTCCGTCCGCAAGGCCGAGGTTTCCACGCTTTTGAGGTTTGCCGGCGGGCTGCACATCATCTCCGGCAAAATTGTCATCGAAGCCGAGGTGGACACCGCGGCAACCGCCAGGCGCTTGCGCCTTGCCATCGCCGAAATGTACGGCCACCAAAGCGAGATCATTGTTGTCTCCGGTGGCGGGCTGCGCCGAGGCAACCGCTACGTGGTGCGGGTGGTGCGCGACGGCGAAGCCCTGGCCCGCCAAAGCGGGTTGTTGGACGCCCGCGGCCGGCCAGTCCGGGGCCTGCCCTCTGTGGTTGTCAACGGTTCCACCGCCGACGCCGAAGCCGTATGGCGTGGCGCCTTCCTGGCCCATGGCTCCCTGACCGAACCGGGCCGCTCATCGGCCCTGGAGGTCACCTGCCCGGGCCCCGAAGCCGCGCTGGCCCTCGTGGGGGCCGCGCGTCGTCTGGACATTGCGGCCAAGGCCCGCGACGTACGCGGCATTGACAGGGTTGTCATCCGCGACGGGGACACCATCGCCGCGCTCTTGGTCCGCATGGGCGCCCATGACACGTTCCTGGTATGGGAGGAGCGGCGCATGCGCAAGGAAGTTCGCGCCACAGCCAATCGTCTGGCCAACTTTGACGATGCAAATCTGCGGCGTTCAGCCCAGGCCGCAGTGGCAGCGGGCGCACGGGTGGAGCGAGCCCTGGAGATTTTGGGCGACGACGTCCCGGATCATCTGAAGTACGCCGGCGCCCTGCGTGTGGCCCACAAGCAGGCCAGTTTGGATGAACTGGGCAGGTTGGCTGACCCGCCCCTGACCAAGGACGCCATCGCCGGGCGCATTCGCCGCCTGCTGGCCATGGCGGATAAAAAAGCCAAAGATTTAGGCATTCCCGGTACTGAGTCCAATGTCACTTTCGACATGCTCGATACCTAAGCTGCCTAGTATGAAAGAGTAGAGGATGAGCCGCCTGTTCCAGACGGATTAACCTTGCTAGATATTTACGCTGGCAAAACAAATAGAAGAATCGCAACGGAGGAACCGTGACTAAGTACACACTCCCAGAACTCAGCTATGACTATGCTGCCCTGGAGCCCAATATTTCCGCCCGCATCATGGAACTGCACCACAGCAAGCACCACGCTGCCTATGTTGCAGGAGCCAACTTGGCTCTGGAACAGCTTGCCGAAGCTCGCGAGACCAACAACTTCGCCAACGTCAACAGGTTCTCCAAGGACCTGGCATTCCACCTGGGTGGCCACACCAACCACTCCATCTTCTGGAACAACCTGTCCCCCGAGGGTGGCGACAAGCCCGAAGGCGAGTTGGCCGCAGCGATCGATGATGCGTTTGGTTCCTTCGACGCATTCCGCGCCCACTTCACCGCAGCAGCCATGGGCATCCAGGGCTCCGGCTGGGCGTTGCTGTCCTACGAAGGCCTCGGCGGCAACCTGCTGATCGAGCAGCTCTTCGACCAGCAGGGCAACATCCCCGTAGCCACCACCCCGCTGTTGATGCTGGACATGTGGGAGCACGCCTTCTACTTGGACTACGTCAACGTCAAGGCTGACTACGTGAAGGCTTTCTGGAACATTGTGAACTGGGCGGATGTCTCCAAGCGCTTTGAGGCAGCCCGCAAGAACGCCACCGGCCTGATCCTGCCGTAGCTGCGTGAAAAACCTGGCCTAGCAAACACCATGTTTCAGCGGTGTTTCTGACCAATATGTGGACGCCCGCCCCGTACGATTAACGGGGCGGGCACCATAGAACGTAATATAGATCACGGCGCGCGCTTGTCGATGCGCGCCATCGAAAGAATCTCTGCCCAACGTCGTGCGGGAAACAATGGTTGAAGGTGACCTTCAACCTGACTACGTGTGTTCGTAAGAGCACCAAGGAGAGAACTAAGTGACTACTCGTATTGGTATTAACGGGTTCGGCCGCATTGGCCGCAACTACTTCCGCGCCGCACTCGCTCAGGGCGCCGACATTGAGATTGTTGCTGTCAACGACCTCACCAGCCCCGAGGCCTTGGCACACCTGCTCAAGTATGACTCCGTAAACGGCCGCTTGTCCGTTTCCGTTGAGGTTGTTGACGGCCACCTGGTAGTTGACGGCAAGACCATCACCGTTCTGGCTGAGCGCGATCCCGCAAACCTCCCTTGGGGCGAATTGGGCGTTGACATTGTCATCGAGTCCACGGGCTTCTTCACCAAGGCTGCCGACGCTCAGAAGCACATTGATGCTGGCGCCAAGAAGGTCCTCATCTCCGCTCCGGCGTCGAATGAAGACATCACCATCGTTTTGGGCGTGAACGACGATCTCTACGATCCGGCTGCACACCACATCATCTCCAACGCATCATGCACCACCAACTGCCTGGGCCCGCTGGCCAAGGTTTTGAACGACAACTTCGGTTTGGAGCGTGGCCTGATGACCACCATCCACGCCTACACTGCCGACCAGAACCTGCAGGACGGCCCGCACAGCGACCTCCGCCGTGCACGCGCAGCAGCCGTGAACATGATCCCGACGTCCACTGGTGCAGCCAAGGCCATTGGCCTGGTTCTGCCGGAGCTCAAGGGCAAGCTCGATGGTTACGCCATCCGCGTACCCGTCCCCACAGGTTCAGCAACTGACCTGACCGCAACTGTTAGCCGCGAAGTAACCGTTGAGGAAGTCAACGCCGCTTACAAGGCTGCCGCTGCTGAAGGCAAGCTCGCCGGCTACTTGACCTACACCGAAGACCCGATCGTGTCCTCGGACATTGTTGGCGACCCGGCGTCGTCCATCTTTGACTCTGGCCTGACAAAGGTCATTGGCAACCAGGTCAAGGTTGTTTCCTGGTACGACAACGAGTGGGGCTACTCCAACCGCCTGGTCGACTTGACCGAGCTCGTCGCCTCCAAGCTCTAAGGCTAAAAATGACACTTCACACCCTCAGCGAACTCATCGATGAAGGTGTCCGTGGGCGGTACGTTCTTATCCGTAGTGATTTGAACGTGCCGCTCGACGGCTCTACAGTCACCGATGACGGTCGCATCAAGGCCTCCCTGCCCGGGATCAAGGCATTGGCCGACGCCGGCGCCAAAGTTCTGCTCAGCGCTCACCTGGGCCGCCCCAAGGGTGCCCCGGAAGCCAAGTATTCCTTGGCTCCCGCCGTGGCCCGCCTGGCGGAGTTGGCTCCCGAGCTCAACGCCACCCTGGCCGCTGACACCACAGGTCCCGGCGCACAGGCTGCTGCTGCAGCATTGGCTGACGGTTCCGTTTTGGTGCTGGAGAACGTCCGCTTTGATGCCCGTGAAACCTCCAAGGACGATGCCGAGCGCGCGGCATTTGCCGCCGAGCTGGCTGCGTTGACGGGGCAGAACGGCGCCTATGTGGATGACGCCTTTGGTGCTGTCCACCGCAAGCACGCAAGTGTCTTCGACATTGCGAAGCTTTTGCCGTCTTACCAGGGCGATCTGGTGCGCACCGAGTTGGAGGTCCTGCGCAAGCTGACCACCAACACCGAGCGTCCCTACGTAGTGGTTTTGGGTGGTTCAAAGGTTTCGGACAAGTTGGCTGTCATTGACAACCTCCTTGGCAAGGCGGACACCATTTTGGTTGGTGGCGGCATGCTGTTCACCTTCTTGGCAGCACAGGGCCACAAAGTTGGCGCTTCACTGTTGGAAGTTGACCAGATCCCCGTCGTTCAGGACTATCTGGACCGTGCAGCTGCTGCCGGCACCACTTTTGTGTTGCCGACTGACGTTGTGGTTGCTTCGGGTTTCTCCGCTGATGCCAGCCACGAAGTGGTTGCTGCCGATGCCATTGAAGAAAGCTCCTTTGGGGCCGGCGGACTGGGCCTGGACATTGGTCCGTTGTCCGGTGCGGCCTTCGCGGAAGCCATTTCGCAGGCTAAGACTGTGTTCTGGAACGGCCCCATGGGCGTGTTCGAGTTTGCAGCCTTCGCCGAGGGAACCCGTGCAGTGGCCGGTGCCTTGAGTGCCAACAGTGCCAGTGGCGGATTCACAGTGGTTGGCGGCGGCGATTCTGCCGCGGCCGTACGTACCCTCGGGTTCGCGGACACTGAATTCGGTCACATCTCCACCGGTGGTGGAGCCAGCCTCGAATTCCTTGAAGGCAAGGAACTCCCGGGACTGAGCGCACTAGAGCGCTAAACCAAAAGGCGGCGGCAGGATATTCCTGCCGCCGCCTTTTCTCGCGCCACCTGGCGCAAATTTTTCAAGTTTTTGATTTAGCTACGCAAGAAACGAGACACCGATGACGACTTCAACTAACGGTAATTTCGACCGGACACTGCTCATTGCCGGCAACTGGAAGATGAACATGGACCACGTCCAGGGCATCACCTTGCTGCAGAAGCTCGCCTGGACACTCTCCGATGCACGCCACGACTTCAGCCGTGTGGAGGTTGCAGTATTCCCGCCGTTCACAGACCTTCGCGGAGTCCAGACACTCGTCCAGGGTGACAAGCTCAAGCTTGCCTACGGTGGACAGGACCTTTCCGACAAGGATTCCGGCGCGTACACGGGCGACATCTCCGGTGCATTCCTGAACAAGCTCGGCTGCGCCTACGTTTTGGTGGGCCACAGTGAACGCCGTGAAATCCACAACGAGAGCGATGAGCTCCTCAACGCCAAGGTCAAGGCCGCCTACCGCAACGAGGTCACCCCCGTACTGTGCGCCGGTGAGGGTTTGGCCATCCGCCAGGCCGGGACCCACGTTGAGCACACGCTCGCGCAGGTGCGCGCAGGCGTTGCCGGATTGACCGCAGAGCAAGCAGCCACACTTGTCATTGCCTATGAGCCCGTTTGGGCCATCGGCACCGGCGAAGTTGCCGGTCCCGAAGATGCACAGGAAATGTGCGCAGCCATTCGCGCCGAGCTGGTGGAACTGTTCGACGCCGAGACGGCCGCCAAGACCCGCCTGCTCTACGGCGGTTCAGTCAAGGCCAACAACGTTGCCGCCATCATGGCCGAGCGTGATGTTGACGGTGTTTTGGTTGGCGGTGCCAGCCTGGATGCCGGCGAATTCGCCAGCATTGCCCGCTTTGAGAGCCACCTCGTAACGAAGTAGCGAATAGGCACCCAAGTTTCGTGTCCATTCGCCATGTGCGGGTGGACACGGATAGACTTGGGTGCGAACATGGCGTGCCCCTCACCAGCAATTTATGGTGGCACGCACCCATGTAACCCACTTTTTTGAGTTACACCATAACCATGCTGAAAGGCCCCTCGTGGAAACACTACAAATCGCCCTGCAGATCCTTTTGGGTGTCACCAGCTTGCTGCTGACCTTGCTGATCTTGCTGCACAAGGGCCGTGGCGGCGGTCTCTCGGACATGTTTGGCGGCGGCATGAGTTCAAACCTTGGCTCCTCCGGTGTTGCCGAGCGTAACTTGAACCGCTTCACAGTCATCTTGGGCATCACCTGGGGCGTAGTGATCATTGGCCTGGGCCTGATCATGTCCTACAGCTAAGCGCCACGCAGTACAAGAAACAGCAAAAAAGGGTCCCGCCCGGCAACTGCCAGGCGGGACCTCTTCTTTGCCTGGTCAGTGCTCCCGGCGCAGCAGCTGTGCTGAAACCTTTGCCGCAGACAGCTCGTCGAGCAACCACAAGGTTTTATTCCTGCCCTGGGCGCCGGAGGCTGGCACCTGAACCGTGTTGGCCCCGGCCAGGCCGAGCCCTACGGCTGCTGCCTTGTCGGCACCGGCTGCAACAATCCAGATTTCCGAGGCCGAGTTGATGGCCTCCAGTGTCAATGACACGCGCGACGGCGGCGGCTTGGGGGAGTTGCGCACACCCACCACGTTGCTTCCGGTGGCGCGGATGCCAGCCATGTCCGGGAAGAGCGATGCAATGTGGGCGTCGGGGCCAAGCCCCAACAGCAGTACGTCGAAGCGCGGAACGGTGGGTGGCTGCTCGGCGGAATCGTCGCTGTTTTCCCATTCATGCCGGGCAGCTTGTGCCAGTTCATCCACATACTGCTGGACAGCTTCTTCGAGGTCAGCGACGGTATCTGAAGCCGGCATGACATGAACCCGGGCGGGATCAACGTCAATGTGGTTCAGTAGTGCCTCCGCGGCCTGGCCGGCATTCCTGTCGGCGGAATCGGCGGGCACAAACCTGTCATCCCCAAACCAAAAGTTGACCTTGCTCCAATCAACTGCCAGGCGGGCAGGGGACTGAGCAATCTCACGCAGTGTTGCAATGCCAACACTGCCGCCGGTGAGAACCACCGTGGCTTCGCCGCGTTCGCTTTGAACGTCAAGCAGGCGGGTGATCAACCGGGCAGCCGTGGTTGCCGCCAAGACGTCGAAGGAAGGATGCTTGGTGATGCGAACGTTGGAGCTCATGACTGATCAGCCTTCTCTTTTGCGAACAACTCTTGCAGACCGAGGGTGACTACTTCACCAAATACCTCGTCAGGGTCCAAACGTCGCAGTTCTTCCGCAAGGCAGTCTTGCAACGAACGGCGCGGCAGTGAGATTTGCTGGTCGGGTTGTCCGGGCTGGGTCAGGAATGCGTCGATGGTGCCCGGGCGGGTCAACACAACACTGCCCTTGCTGCGTTCAATGACAACAGTGCGGATGCCTGTTCCGCTGGGATCCTCACGTACTTGGATGGGCACGTTGAGAGCCTTGTGCAGCCAGGAAGCCAACAGCAAAGTGCTGGGGGAGTCGCTGGCGCCTTCCACCTGCAGCCCTGTGATGGGGTCAGAGCCGTCATAGCTGTCCAACGTCGCCGCAAGTTGGATCCGCCAATTGGTCAGGCGTGTCCAGGCCAAGTCGGTATCGCCAGCCGCGTACGTTTCACCAATGTGCTTGAGTGCCTTGCGGGGATCGAGCGCATTGGCCGAGTCAGTAATGCGCCTGTGGGCGATGCGGCCCACGGGAGATTCGCTGGGCTTGGACGGTGCACCATGGGGCCACCAGGCAACGATGGGCGCATCAGGCAGGAGCAGTGCTGAGACCAGGGATTCATTCTCCGCAGCCAGTTCACCGTAACCGTGCAGCACAATCACCTCGGAGGCGCCGGCGTCGCCGCCCACACGGATTTCGCCGTCGAGGCGGGTTTCCGCGTGCGCGGATCCTGCCGCCAAGACAATGATCCGGCAGGGGTGTTCACGGCTGGCCAAGTTGGCTGCCTCAATGGCTTCCTCTTCCTTGCCACTTCGGGTGATGACAACAAGCGTCAAAACACGGCCCAGGGCAACTACGCCGCCCTGCTCGCGCAGTTTGACGATCTCCTTGGTGATCTTGGACGTTGTTGTGTCGGGGAGTTCAACTATCACGGTCTGCGCCACGTCCTTCCATCACGCTTCAACAGTTCATCTGACGACGCCGGACCCCAGCTGCCGGGTTCATAGGCTTCGGGCTGTTTACCTTCGGCGGCCCAGAATTCTTCGAACGGGTCAAGGATCTTCCACGACAGTTCAACTTCTTCGTGGCGGGGGAACAGCGGCGGCTCACCCAGCAAAACGTCAAGGATCAGGCGCTCGTACGCTTCGGGGCTTGACTCGGTGAAGGCATGTCCGTAGCCAAAGTCCATGGTGACGTCGCGGACTTCCATCTGCGTGCCGGGAACCTTGGAACCGAACCGGATGGTGACACCTTCATCAGGCTGCACGCGGATCACTACGGCGTTCTGGCCAAAGTCATCTTCCTGGTGGTCGGTGAACAACAGATTTGGTGCGCGCTTGAAGACAACGGCGATCTCCGTGACGCGCCTGCCCAAACGCTTGCCTGCGCGCAGGTAGAACGGCACCCCGGCCCATCGGCGTGTGTGGATGTCCAAGCGGATGGCGGCAAACGTTTCGGTGGTGGAATCGGCAGGAATGCCTTCTTCCTCCAGGTAGCCAAGAACATGCTCACCACCCTGCCAGCCGCCGGAGAATTGGCCGCGAGCAGAGTGATTGGAGAGATCCTCGGGAAGCTTGACGGCTGCCAGGACCTTTTCCTTCTCGGCACGCAGATGATCGGCGTCGAAAGAAATGGGTTCTTCCATGGCGGTCAGGGCGAGCAGTTGCAGGAGGTGGTTCTGGATGACGTCACGGGCAGCACCCACGCCGTCGTAATATCCAGCGCGACCGCCGGTGCCAATGTCCTCGGCCATGGTGATCTGCACGTGATCCACATAGTTGGCGTTCCACAACGGTTCAAAGAACTGGTTGGCAAAACGAAGCGCCAGAATATTCTGGACGGTTTCCTTGCCCAAGTAATGGTCGATCCTGAACACGGCGTCCTGGGGGAACACCTGCTCCACAATGTCATTGAGTGCACGGGCGGATTCGAGGTTGTGCCCAAAGGGCTTCTCGATGACCACGCGGCGCCAGCTCTCATCCGTACCCTGAGCCAGGCCGTGCTCGGACAGCTGGCGGCATACGAGTTCAAATGCCTTGGGCGGGATGGAGAGGTAAAAGGCGGTGTTGCCCCTGGTGCCCCGGGTTTGATCGAGTTCGGCCAAAGTGGTCTTCAAACGTTCAAAGCCGGCGTGGTCATCAAACTCGCCCTGGACAAAACGAATGCCCTCGCTGAGTTGGTTCCACACGTTCTCGTCAAAGGGGGTGCGGCAATGGGCCTGCACGGACGTCTTCACCTGGGCGGCGAAGTCGCTATCAGTCCAGGCACGGCGGCCAAACCCAACCAAAGCAAAACTAGGTGGCAGCAAACCGCGGTTTGCGAGGTCGTATACGGCGGGCATGAGCTTCTTGCGCGCCAAGTCACCGGTCACTCCAAAGAGCACCAGCGACGACGGTCCCGCAACCCGGGACAGTCGGCGGTCCCGACTGTCCCGGAGCGGGTTTTCATTTTGTGTTGCAGCGGAGGTGGGCATCTGTTGAGAAGTTACCTTATGCGTCGGAGTGCTGGCCAGCGAGTGTGGCCACCACAGTCTTGAGTTGTGCAACGCCAGTGGCCACGTCAGTCAAATGAAGCCGCAGAACCGGGCGTCCGTGATCAGCCAGCACGGTTGCGTCACCGGCAGCCTGAGCAGAAATCAGCTCCCCAAAACTAAACGGCCGTTCCGGAATTGCCAAATCCTGTTGCGCCGCTCCCGTAACCTGCAAGAACACTCCCACTGCGGGGCCGCCCTTGTGGAACTGGCCGGTGGAGTGCAGGAAGCGCGGTCCCCAGCCAAAGGTGACGGGGCGGTTGCTGACGGCAGCGAGATCGTTGCGAACATCAGCCAGCGGTGCATTGGCCAAGCGGTCCAGGTAGACCTGCACGCTAAGGTAGCCGTCGGCCGCCAGGGTGCCGAGCAGGGCAGTGATGGCCTGCTCCACCGTGCCAGCGCCAGCCAGCCATTCGGCGTCGTGGTTGGCGGTGCGAACCTCAATGGCACCATCGGTGAACAATGCCGGTGTTGGTGCCGGAGTGGCATCCAGCAGTCCGCGGGCAGCAGACTTGGCTGCCTCCACGTCCGGCTGATCAAAGGGGTTGATGCCGAGCAGACGACCGGCGACGGCTGTGGCAAATTCCCACACCATCATCTGGGCGCCCAGGTCCCCGGCGATGCTGACCTCATTTTCGCCAAGTTCGACGTCGGAGTCCCCGGCTACCAGCCGCACCACCAGAACGTCAGCGGCGCCCGAAACCACCTCGGGGGAGTTGGTGTCGGCCACGACCGGCAGAACACCAGTGCCCAGCTTGCCGGTGGACTCTGCAATGAGCTGTTCGGCCCAGTCGGCGAAACCGACAATGCCCGAGCCGTCCTCCACAATAACAATCTTGTTGCGTAAGGGGTTGGTGCCGCCCAGGGCAGCTGCCAGCCGCAGGCCAACATTGTCAACATCGTCGTCGCGAAGCATTTCGCCGGCTTCTTCAGCAGAATCCAGCAGCGCAGCAATGTCGGCACCGGCCAGGCCCGAGGGGACCAGGCCAAAGGCCGTCAAGCCTGAGTAGCGCCCGCCCACATTGGGGTCGGCATTGAAGACCTTGCGGTATCCGGCCTCACGGGCAAAACCGTCCAGGGGTGAGCCGGGGTCGGTGACAATGATGATGCGGGCCTTGGCATCAATGCCAGCGGCTGTGAATTCCGCTTCAAAGATGCGCCGCTGCGAGTCGGTTTCCAGGGTGGAGCCCGACTTCGAGGACACCACAATGGCAGTTGTTGCCAAGCGGTCGGAAACTGCTGCGCGCACCTGGTCCGGATCAGTGCTGTCCAGGACGGTGAGCTCAACGCCTGCGGTGGCCGTGATGACCTCCGGTGCCAGGGAGGAGCCGCCCATGCCGCACAGCACGATGTGGTTGACGCCCTCGGCCTGAAGTTCGGCGCGCAGGGCAGCGATCTGCTCAACGAGAGGTGCCGACACCTCGGCGGCTTCAACCCAGCCCAGACGAATGGCTGATTCGGTTTCCGCCTCGGGGCCCCACAGTGTGGCGTCCTTTGCGAAGAGACGCGAAGCCACCTGGTCCGCCACGAGGGTCAGCAGCTGCGTTTCCCCAGCTTCCTTGGCGGCGCCTGTGGCCGCAAATGCCAGTGATGTCATGGTGCTTAGCCCTCCGAGCCTGCAGCGTCCAAGGCTTCCTGGACGTGGTTCAGGAGGTCCTTCCAGCTGGCAACGAACTTGTCCAGGCCCTCGGTCTCCAGGATGCCCACAACGTCGTTGTAGGAGATGCCCAGGCCCTCGAGCTGGTTCAGCAGGGCGTTGGCCTCTTCGTACGTGCCGGTGATGGTGTCGCCCGTGACAACGCCGTGGTCAAAGGTTGCATCGAGGGTCTTCTCCGGCATGGTGTTGACCACGTTGACGGCTACCAGTTCGGTCACGTACAGGGTGTCCGGGTAGGCCGGGTTCTTGACACCCGTGGAAGCCCACAGGGGGCGCTGGGGGAGTGCTCCGGCGTCGGCCAGCAAAGCCCAGCGCTCGGAGGAGAAGACCTCTTCGAAGGCCTGGTAGGCCAGGCGTGCATTGGCAAGACCGGCCTTGCCCTTCAGGGAGGCAGCTTCCTCGGTGCCGATGGCGTCGAGGCGGTTGTCGATTTCCAAGTCAACGCGGGAAACGAAGAAGGAGGCCACGGAGTGAATGTCAGCCAGGTTGTGGCCGTTAGCCTTAGCCAGTTCCAAACCGCTCAGGAACGCGTTCATGACGGCGCGGTAGCGGTCCAGGGAGAAGATGAGGGTGACGTTGACGCTGATGCCTTCGCCCAAGGTGGAGGTGATGGCCGCCAGGCCCTCAAGGGTTGCCGGGATCTTGATGAGGACGTTCTTCTTGTCAACCTTGGCGTAGAGGCGCTTGGCTTCCTCGAAGGTTCCTGCGGTGTCCCAGGCCTTGCGCGGATCAACTTCGATGGAGACGCGGCCGTCAACGCCCTTGGTGGCGTCGGCGACGCCGGCGAAGATGTCGCAACCATCGGCGACATCCGCGGTGGTCAATTCAAAGACGGCTTCCTCGGCGGAAACGCCGGCTGCCGAGAACTTCTTCAGTTCAGCCTTATAGTCATCGCTCTTGGTGATGGCAGCTTCGAAGATGCTGGGGTTGGTGGTAACGCCAACAACGTTCTTTTCAGCGATCAAGGCAGTGAGGTTGCCACTGCTGATGCGGCTGCGGGAAAGGTCATCGAGCCAGATGGAGACGCCGGCTGCGGAAAGTGCTGCTGTGGGAGTTGAATGAGTCATTTTGCTACTTCCTTAAGATGAAGGCCCTGCCTCAAAGCACTGCGCAGGAGTATTGTTGCGGTTTCCTCGCCTCGCACGCCGCGGCGTGCGAGGCGAGGAAACCGGTGTGAAGACTAAGCGGCTGGCAGGAACCATCCCGTGGCTCCTGCCGGCCGGTACTGCTTAGAAGAGTGTTGCTTAGGAGTTGGCGGCAGCCAATGAGTCCTTGGCTGCTGCTGTGACGGCCTCGGTGGTGATGCCGAATTCCTTGAACAGGATCTTGTAATCAGCCGAAGCGCCGAAGTGCTCCAGTGAGATGGAACGGCCGGCGTCGCCAACAAACTCGCGCCAGCCCAAAGCCAAACCGGCTTCGACGGAGACGCGAGCCTTGACGGCGGAGGGCAGAACCTGCTCGCGGTACTCTGCAGGCTGGGCGTTGAACCACTCAACGCACGGCATGGAGACAACGCGGGTGGCGATGCCTTCGGCCTGCAATGCCTCGCGGGCCTCAACAGCCAGCTGCACCTCGGAGCCGGTGGCGATCAGGATGACAGCGGGGGTGACTACTGCGCCGTCGGACACGGACTCAGCCAAAACGTAACCGCCCTGGGCAACACCCTCGGCGGAACCGAACTCGGTTGCCGTGGCAGCACCGGCGCCGCGGGAGTACGTGGGAATGTTCTGACGTGTCAGCACAATACCGGCCGGGTTGCTGGTGGTTTCCAGGATCTTCTTCCAGGAGGCCGAAACCTCGTTGGAATCACCGGGGCGCACAACGTCCAGGCCCGGAATGGCGCGCAGGCTCGAGAGCTGCTCCACGGGCTGGTGGGTGGGACCGTCTTCGCCCAAACCGATGGAGTCGTGGGTCCACACGTAGATGGAGGGGACACCCATCAACGCGGAGAGGCGGATGGCCGGGCGCTGGTAGTCGCTGAAGATCAGGAACGTGCCGGAGAACGCACGGGTGGGGCCACCCAAGTGAATGCCGTTCACAATCGAGGCGGCGGCGTGCTCACGGATACCAAAGTGAAGGACACGGCCGTAGGGGCCACCTGACCAGGTGTCTGTCTGCTTGGAGGCAGGCACGAAGGATCCGGAGCCTTCAATGGTGGTGTTGTTGGAACCGGCCAGGTCACAGGAACCGCCCCAAAGCTCGGGCAGTACACCACCAATGGCGTTCAGGACCTTGCCGGAGGCAACGCGGGTGGAGACTTCCTTGCCGCCTTCAAAGACGGGCAGGTTTTCCTCCCAGTTGGCCGGGAGTTCCTTCTTCTCAATGCGCTCCAGAAGTGCTGCCGATTCCGGGTTCGCGTTCTGCCATGCCGAGAAGCCAACGTTCCACTCTTCACGGGCGTCGGCGCCACGGGCAACCAGCTCGCGGGCGTGGTCCAGGATGGCCGGATCAACCTCGAAGTTCTTTTCCGGGTCAAAGCCCAGAACTTCCTTCAGGGCCGCAACCTCTGCGCCACCCAGGGCTGAACCGTGGATTCCGCCGGTGTTCTGCTTCTTCGGGGACGGGAAGCCAATGATGGTGCGCAGGGAGATCAGTGAAGGCTTGGTGGTCTCAGCCTTTGCCGCGGCCAGGGCTGCGTGCAGTTCGGCAACGTCTTCAACGTAGTCGCCGGTCTTGGTCCAATCGACGCGCTGCACATGCCAGCCGTACGCTTCGTAGCGCTTGAGCACGTCTTCGGAGTAGGCAATGTTGGTGTCATCTTCAATGGAGATGTGGTTGGAGTCGTAGATGACAACCATGTTGCCAAGCTCCTGGTGGCCGGCAAGGCTGGAGGCCTCGCTGGTGACGCCTTCTTGCATGTCGCCGTCGGAGGCAATGACCCAGACGGTGTGATCGAACGGGCTGGTACCGGGAGCGGCGTCGGGGTCCATGAGACCGCGCATGCGGCGCTGGGAGTAGGCGAAGCCAACCGCCGAGGCCAGGCCCTGGCCAAGCGGGCCGGTGGTGATCTCCACACCGGCGGTGTGCTTGTACTCGGGGTGGCCCGGAGTCAGGGAACCCCAGGTGCGCAGGGCTTCGAGGTCAGAAAGTTCCAGGCCGTAACCGGACAGGAAAAGCTGTACATACAGCGTCAGGGAGGTGTGGCCCGGGGAAAGAATGAAACGGTCGCGACCAATCCAGTCAGGATTCTTGGGATCAATGCGCATGACCTTCTGGAACAACAAGTAAGCGGCAGGCGCCAGCGACATGGCTGTACCCGGGTGGCCGTTACCCACCTTCTCTACTGCGTCAGCGGCCAGAATTCGGGCAGTGTCCACTGCGCGCTGATCGTTGGCGGTCCAGGTGAATGTTGGCAAATCCAGATGTGACACTGACAGGTCCCTCTCGTTATGGGCAAAATAGTGCAGCTGCAGGGCAAGCGTGCGCGCCTAGGAATTTTAGACAATCTTTGGCTGCTGATTCAGGGCCCTGCCCTGGGGTATTTCTTTCAGCTATATCAAGCTTAGTCTCACGGGTGCCGTGAGTGGCTTGATCACACGCAGTCAGGCGATTCTAAAGTTACACGACTCCCGCCCACATCCGTGATTGGTTTTCACATGTTGAGAACTCGGAAGCGCACACTTGACTTTACGGATTTTCGCTCTCTGAGGGTTCGGACGGCTATTATAGGGATAGCTTTGCCTTCCGTGCACTTGTTGCGTCGGACGGTGAAGCCACAGCGCCGAATCAACAATGAAAACATGGTGACAGTACACGTGAGTGCAATGCATACCCCCACCACCGAAACCCCAGCCAAGGTTGCAGTGGGTTTTGCTGAAAAGGCCAAGGGATATTTGGCTCTGACCAAGCCCCGGGTTGTGGAACTCCTGCTGGTGACCACCTTGCCCACCATGTTTTATGCGCACGGCTTCAGCGGCAAGAGCGGCGTACCCAGCCTTTGGCTCATGGTGGCCACCATGGTTGGCGGGGCGTTGGCAGCAGGCGCGTCCGGCGCCTTCAATTGTTACATTGACCGCGACATTGACAAGATCATGAACCGCACCTCCAAGCGCCCCTTGGTGACCGGCGTGATTACTCCCCGTGAAGCACTAGTGTTCTCCTGGATCCTGACAGTTCTGGCTGTGGTCCTGCTGTGGAGCATCAACCCGCTGACAGGCATCCTGGGCATTGGCGCCATCTTCTTGTACGTGGTTGTCTACTCACTGATCCTCAAGCGCCGCACATCCCAGAACATCGTGTGGGGCGGGGCAGCAGGGTGCATGCCGGTACTGATTGCCTGGGCGGCTGTAACAAATACTGTGCAGTGGCCCGCCGTGATCTTGTTCATGATCATCTTCTTGTGGACGCCCCCGCACTACTGGCCGTTGTCCATGCGCTACAGCGACGACTACAACGCAGTCAACGTTCCCATGCTCGGCGCGGTTGCCGGGTCGCGCACGGTTGCCGTTCAGGTGGTGCTCTACACCTGGGCCATGGTGGCTTGTTCACTGCTCATGATCCCGCTGGGCGGCGCCGGCATTGTCTACACCGTGACCACGGCGGTTGCCGGCATCTGGTTCCTGCTTGAAGCGCACAAGTTGTACAGCAACTCCAAGAAGAACCTGGTGACCAAGAAGAACGCCATGAAGGTCTTCCACGCCTCCATCACCTACCTGACACTGGTCTTCCTGTCCTTGGCCGTGGATCCCTTTGTCGGCTCAGCCCTGATGGGCTAGTCTTCCTTTTTGAAGTACGACGGCGGGCCCGCACCTTTGAGAGTAAAGGTGCGGGCCCGCCGTCGTACCGGCCGTTCACTCACAGTTTCCACCCCGGACCCCTCATGTTGCCGCCCCAGCCAGCTGGGTTCTCTACTGTCGTGGTGCAACTGCGGCCCAAACAGGCGCTGCATCACCCTTTGAGAGGCAGCAATGACGGCAAGCATCAACCAGGCAAAACTCAGCCGGAGGGCGGCCTTGGCTGCCGCGGGAACACTGGGCGCCCTGGGAATCACCGTGGCGGCGGGAGCCGAGAGCAAGGCAGCGCCGGGGGCCAAGCCACCCAAGCCGAGCCTCGCGTTCCGGCCCAATGGTACGTTCAAGATTGTCCAGTTCAATGACACCCAGGACGACGAACGCACCGACCGCCGCACCATAGAGCTCATGGAGCGGACCCTTGATGCGGAGAAGCCCGATTTTGTTGTCATCAATGGTGACGTGATCACCGGGGGATGCGACACCGAGCTGGAGGTTAAGCAAGCCCTGAACCATGTGGTGCTGCCCATGGAGAATCGCAAGATTACGTGGGCTGTGACCTTCGGCAACCATGACGAAGACTCCCTGGCACGCACGGGGATGACGGAAGCTAAGATGCTGGCCTTCCTGCAGAGCTACGCGTTCAACGTCAACGCCGACTCCACCCCGGGCCTCACGGGAACCTCCAACACGCAGTTGCTCATCAAGTCCGCCACCTCCAAGGCGCCGGCCTTCGGCCTGTGGCTCATCGACACTGGCCGGTACGCTCCCGGCGCCATCGATGGACAGAGCTTTGAGGGCTACCCCACGTGGGACTGGGTGCGCATGGACCAGGTCAACTGGTACCGCGAGATGTCCATTGCCACGGAGCGCAAGTACGGCCAGAAGGTGCCCTCGTTGATGTGGGGCCACATTGCTCTCCACGAACACCGCAACATGTGGTTTGCCAGCATTGACTCCCGCAACGACTCAGACCATGCCCGGGCGCTCACCCGTCACAGCATCGTCGGGGAGCGCAACGAGGATGAGTGCCCCGGCCCCATCAACTCCGGATTGTTCAACGCGTTCCTGGAGCGCGGGGATGTGAAGGGCTACTTTGTGGGTCACGACCACGTCAACACCTATGTGGGCAACTACTACGGCGTGCAGCTCGGCTACGCACCCGGCACAGGATTCGGGGCCTATGGGCTGCCCGGTGCCGAGCGGAACCGCCTGCGCGGCGCGCGCGTGTTTGAGTTGGATGAGAACCACCCCGGCATCTACAAGGACACCCGAGTTGTCTTTGCCAAGGACTTCGGGATTGATCTCACGGCAAATGACCAGCCGATTGAGCCGCTGCCGTTGGGCCCCGGCCAGAGCTAGCCCCAATAGTCGGACGGTAAGGCCCGCGGCGCACGTCTGCCGCGGGCCTTACTCATTTATCCCTCTTTGACGTACCGTGGTGCCATGAACACGTGGAGTGATCAAGCGTCAGTGGTGGAATTCCCTGATGGCCGGCGCATACGCGGAGCAAGTCTGCGCGAGTCCCGCCGAACAACCGAACATTCAGACTTCACTGTCTACTTGCTGGGCCGCGCCCCCAGCCACCCATTGGGGGATTACCACTGGGTGAAGTGGCGGGACTTCGGCGTGCCGGCGTCGAGCGCGGATGCTGTTGGTACGTTGCAGGAGGCGTTCGAGCGGTCTACGGGGGAGAGGGTTGAGATTGTCTGCCGTGGCGGTGTCGGGAGAACCGGCACGGCTCTTGCACTGCTGGCCATGATGGCCGGAATTGCCGGTACCGACGCGATGGACTGGGTTCGGGAGCACTATCACCCGCACGCCGTCGAGACCCCCGGTCAGCGGCGATGGTTGCGCCAGGTCGCAACATTGCTCTGACGCTTCTGTGAAGAGCCGGAATGGTCCGTGGCTGTCTGGGCGGGGTTCGACGTCGTTCCACACCATGGAAGGGCGGAAGCTGTTGCGCGCCATGGCCGCCACGGCAAAGGACGCCTCAGCGTATCCAAGGTTGGACAGCTGCCCGGCCCGGGTGGCGGCGGACCACGGACCCTTGGAGCCATAGCTCACCCACTGACTGCCCAGACAAGGGATTTCCGTATACGGCAGGCCCCTGGTCAACCCGGGCACCACGAGTTGGGTGCTGGTGGTTGGCAGTGGCACACGGGGCCGGCGACTATGATGCGCCGCGCTCCTGAGCCGCTCTGATAGCTTCTTCACATGCAAGCATTTCGACATGTATTGGTGGTCATCCTGGTTGCTGCCGTAGCTTATGTGTACTTTGTTGACCTGCCGTTGGGGGCGAAGTTCGTCATCCTTGCATGGCCTGTGTCATCCGTGGCCATCAACGAACGCCAGCTTCACAAGCAACGCGCGGCGGCTGCGGAACAGGCCGCTCGTGCCACACGCTCATTGCCGGATCAAGTCCTGCACGCCTACCGTGAGCGCACATAGCTGCGCCTTGAAAGTGCTGTCCACCGCCAGGACCCGTCTGGCTACAGCGCCGTCGGGTGATTGAGTCAGCCAGCTGACCAGCAGGAAAATGGACACGTCGGTTCAGACGGAACCCACCGGGATGAATCCACCGAGCTATGGCTGGATGGAAAGAATAGCCGCCCCGTGTAACTGGCGGCAGTCATCCGGGATGTGGTTGATACCAAGGCCAGGGAGCCTTGCTTGCGAGCGGGATGTGGTGATCCTGTGCCAAATCCGAGCAAAAGCCTGTGAGCAGACGGAATTAGCCCACCTCTTCACAGCTCAGGGTGCCATTCAATGCGTACCGTAGACAATAGTGTGTCTCACACAGTAATGTATTCAGCATGAACGATACCGGCGCTCTCGACACACATCTGCAGGAGTTGCGCCGCGGAACAGTGGTGCTCGCATGCCTGCAGCTGTTGCGCACGGCCGAATACGGCTACAAACTGCTCGAGGAGCTTGCCGTACGCGGCTTTGCTGTCGACGCCAACACCCTCTATCCGCTGCTGCGCCGGCTGGAGAAGCAAGGGTTTCTCACCAGCGAATGGAACACAGAGGAGGCAAGGCCGCGGAAGTTTTACCACACTTCGTCTGATGGCATGCGGCTCGCCGACACTCTCACCAACGAATGGCTCGCGCTCACCTCAGTGATAGCCGCCTTGACCACAGAGGAGATTTGAGATGACTGCCACGCTCACTGAACGCTATATAGCTGCCACGATTAAGAGCCTGCCGCCGGAATCGGAAATGGATGTTCGAGCTGAACTCGAGGCCTCCATTGCGGATGCCATTGAGGCCCGCATTGAAGAGGGGGAGGGGCGCGCGGATGCTGAACGCGCCGTGTTGACCGAACTCGGCGATCCTGGTGCCCTCGCCGCCGGATTTGCCGATCGCGCCCTGCACTTGATTGGACCCCGGTACTACCTCACATGGTGGCGGTTGCTAAAACTCTTGCTTGCCATAATTCCGGCCACAGCCGTCATCGGTGTGGTCATTGCCCAGTCATTGGCTCAAGCGCCCATGGGCGAGATCATCGGCCAAGCAGTGGGGGTGGGCATCTCCACGGTAATGCACGTGGCCTTCTGGGTGACCGTGGTCTTCGCCATCCTAGAGCGCACCGGCGCTGATACGGGAGTCCGGTGGGACGTTGACCAGCTGCCGGAGCCGAAATCGGCAGGCGTGGGGCGGGGTGAAGTGGTGGCTTCGCTGCTATTCCTCGCTGTATCGGCAGGTGCGCTGCTCTGGGATCGGTTCCAGGGTTTCCTCCGCCCGAATGGCGAACCGCTGCCGATCATGAATCCGGATCTGTGGCCATGGTCGATCAGCGGGCTGTTCCTACTGATCGCCGCCGAAGCAGCCCTTGCCGTCTCGGTCTATTTCACGGGACGCTGGACAACGGGACTGGCCATCGTCAACACCGTGCTGGCGGTGCTTTTCGTCAGTCTGGCGGTGTCCTTGTTGGCCAGGGGAGAACTAATCAACCCGGAAGCAATCGCCTACGCCTTGAGCAACGGCGTGGACGCAGACGCACAGCGGACCCTTGCATTGATCACCGGCTTCTCCATTGTTGCCATCGCAACCTGGGACGCGATTGATGGCTGGCGCAAGGCCGCTCACGGGAAGCACTGATGGCCACCATGTTTGATGTCGTGTCCCGGGTGCGTACGAGCTGCTGTGGGAGTGCGACGGAGTAGTCCATGATTTTGGAAGCCTTCACCTTGACCGGTAAGAACTTTCACCACAATCAAAAAGCGCCAGCAAACAGAGGACCAGAGGCAGGGGCCCGCGCCCAGGGCGGACCTTGCGCGGAGAATGCCGTCACGCCCGGAACAGGGCTGGGTGAGGGGTGCCCCAACGACCCGGGCGGCTATATAAGCCACGCCGAGATGCGCCACGGCAACGGGGGAGAGGCGACTCCCGGCCACGGACTCGGAAGGGGCACGTCTGGACGTTCGGCCACTCCTTTCGTGACGTTCCAGTATGGCAATGGCACAAGGAATGAGCTCCCTGTGCCGGGACGCTCCGTTGATTTCTGCTGTGGCAGGTGTCCTACATTTCGCGACGGTTGGCACCTTGTTGAAGATCTGAGCGAGGTTGGCGCCTTCAGTCAAGGAGCACGTGCACAGGCATGAACTTGGATGGTCCTCCGCATTGGGGTCCGTAGGGTTGCTCCCCGTTTGATTCCGTTTCTATGGGCAGGGTACGGGAGATACGGTCACCGGAAAGGCCAGCTCCACATCACCTACATATGAGTATCCGATTGCTGGACATGCCCGATTGACGCCAGGTATCAGTCCTGCCAGGGCGGCAATAGCTTGCGCTGAGGCTAGAGCACCGACGGCAAGCATGACAATGAATTGGGCCTTCATAAAGTGAGCCTAACCCGATACTCAGTATCATTCTCGTTCAGTGGCATCGGATGCTGTCAGTTCAACCGCCCACAGAAGGAACGTTGACCGGGCACGTTGATGGGTTGTCAGCCTCAAGACCTCGTCATCGACAGGGGCTGACCCTTCAACTACGTGGCAGGGGCTATAGTTGAAAGCTGCAATGGCAAGCGGTTGCAGTTGTATTTTCGCCATTTATTGTTGACTGGGTTCAGTACTTATGGACTTTACCCACTAGTGAATCCTCAATTGTGGTTGCGTGAGATCTATACGGGCAACCGGTTGTCATAAATTTTGTATCGCAAGTAACCTGCAAGGATCTGATCGTTGCGGCACTGTTGTCCGGCACTGACGGCCTCGGAGGATGCGGACAATTTCTTAGTCACTTCGACCTGCCTCTTGGAGAACACCTTGATTCTGCTGCACACCAGCCACCACCTCGGATGCGACGTTCATCGAGTTAGGCAAGCGAAAAACTCGTCTCGGCCGGTAGCGCAGGGGCTTGTCATGGTCCTCCCGGTGGTCTGCTGATATGGCCTCGACCGTGGGCACCACAGCTGTTCCGCAACTTAAGTCTCCGGTTCGCGTACTGGCCGTGGGCGTCCCGTTGGCCGTGGCTGCTGGCTTGACCTTGCCGATCCAGGCTCGGATCAACGGTGAGTTGGGTGTGCGACTGCATGATCCGCTGCTGGCGGGGTTGTTCAGCTTCGGGGGAGCAGCATTGGTCATGGCAGTTGCTACGCTGGTCATTCCCAGCGGTCGCGCGGCATTCGCCCAACTCCTTGCGGATACTCGAAAGCGGAAGGTGCCGTGGTATTTTCATGCGGCCGGTTTGATCGGCGCCTACTTCATCTTTGCGCAGACCAGCTACGTCGCAAGCATAGGAATTGCGATCTATACGGTGGCCGTGGTGACCGGCCAGACGGTCAGCGGGCTCGCTGTGGACCGGATTGGTTTAGGCCCCGGCGGTAAGCGAGCCATCACGGCACTGCGGGTGCTTGGTGTCCTGCTCACAGTTTGCGCGGTGTTCTGGGCCGTGTCGCCGCGGATTTCCGGAACGCCGAACCCCGCCGCCATGCTGCTCCCACTGGCGCTGGTTGTCCTGGCGGGGGTGCTGATGACCTTTCAGCACGCAGTTAACGGCAGGATTGCCGCACAGGTCCGTTCGCCAATACCGGGGACTCTGATCAACTATGCGGTCGGAACTGTCGCGCTGGGGCTAATCTGGATTCTCAAATTGGCCTTCACCGGGGGGCAGCCCACATTGCCGACTGATCCGTGGTTGTATGCAGGCGGAGTGTTGGGCTGTATCAACCTGGTGCTCAGTGCACTGCTGATCCGGCGTATTGGGGTGCTGCTGACCGGATTGAGCATGATCGCCGGGCAGCTGATCGGTGCCCTCTTGATGGACTGGCTGTTGCCGGTTGCCGGCAGTGTCATCTATCTGCAAACCGTGCTCGGCACCTTGCTCACACTGGCCGCAATCGTCGTGGCCGCCCTGCCAGGATCGACCCTGCGCCTGTTCTGGCGGCGTGGACACAAACAGCGGTGAAGCATGCGCCTTAAGAATTCCACGGATACAGTCCCTATGTCCGATATGGCGTTGATTTGTGGTGCACCAACAGAGGCCCGCGAATTTACGTTGGCCCTTGAACGCAGCGTGGGCACGAATGGGCTGGGCATGCTCCAACGGGATCATCCTCCAGTCACCAGTCACCAGTCACCAGTCAGCAGTCAGCCAGTTGGGAGGTTGCTGAGGTGCTAGTGGATTGCTCCCTGGACATCAGGGTGCCTGCTGGGGCATGGTGCCCAGCGAGAGCGTCGGACGCCGCGATTGAGGGTCCTATAGCGTGAATCTTTGTACCGGCCACGGTTCAGCTGAGTCAGCTAACGTGAGACGTACTAGGCCAATGCTTCAACTAAGTTGGGATTGCTGTCACGTCTCATTTAGGTTGGACCATGAAAAGCGCGGAAGCTAGCGGAATGGTCCGACTGTAGAGATTCGAATGTGCTGCAGTTGTCTCACTACAGTCGGACCGAAACCTCAAATACTGCCTCAACGTGCAGCGTGTCCGGTTGATTCGTGTCCGGGCGCCGGGTGTTCCGTAAGGGGAACCCTTTGCAGGCCGCTGATTCATTGACGTGGCTGAATTTCGTGCTTGGTCATTGCCGATAATTGTTGACAGGTGCCATGGTTCGTGGCGAGCATGGGGCATGAGGCCAAAGCGAGAGGCGCGGTTCAGGATTGGCGCTGCCCTCGTGATGGCGTTGCTGTCATTGTCTACACTGGTCTTGTTGCTTGTCTTGCCGAAGTCCGGCGGTGATACGGCCGTGGGCGTGGTCGTTGGGATGCTGTTGTCGGGGCTGTGATCGCTAGGGCCATCGTTTTTCTCCGTGGCGACTATTTTGCCGTGAAATGGGTGCGCCGCACCTCGCGCTTCCTTTACGCCGTCGTCGGTGCCGTCATTTTTATAGCGGTGGCCATACAATTCTTCGAACCCCGCGCAGGTTTTGCGTACTACCCGGCATTCGCTGGCCTGTTCCTGGGGAATCTCTTCCGGGAAGAACAGCAGCCCCCTGTCAATCAAGGAACTCGATTGCCGACGCGGCGATCCATGATTGTCGTGGCAATGGTTCTCTGTGTGGCAGCGATTGGTGCCACGGTCTGGACAGTGCTGGCCATTCTTGCCGACGCTGGCACCCTAGTGAATTCTTTGATTTTTGCCTCAACGCTTTTGTGGGCGGGCGGATTCTTGGCCGTCGCGAGACTTGACGGACTGTACTTGGCCCCGCGACGGGCCCAAAACAGACAGTAAGTTCCAGGTCTTCATCTGGAGCAGTTCCACGACTGCTTTCCAGGATACTGAAGGGGTAGCGGCTGACGGGTGGTGCCATCATGGATTATTGGCCGGCGATCGTTGGACCCGCCATGGCGGTCATCCTTCTTTTGGAACGGACGAAACGCCGGAGGGGCAGTCAAGATCTTCGCCTTGGCCCACACCGGGCGATACTTCCAGGCAACTGGTCTGCCAACCTATCAGGGGCGCCATAAGCCGAACGTTCTACGGGACACGGGGTGACCAAAAGCTGATTCATCGGCAGGCAGTCAGCGTTCGTAGACGTTGCTGCGATGGCCAAGCGTGATCACTGCTACAACTAGGATGTTGTCGTCAACCGTGTAGACGATGCGGTAGTCCCCTATGCGAACTCTGAGACCGGGACGCCCCTGGAGGGCCTTGGCGCCTGGAGGTCGTGGATCCTCACCGAGGAGCGCGATCGCTCCACGAATGCGGTCGCGATCCTGATGGTCAATGCGGTTCAACGCTCGAACTGCGGCAGGACGCAACTCGACTTGGTAGGTCACACCCAGCCCAGATCTGCTTTCACTTGAGCCCAAGGGATATTGGGGCCCTCCTCTGCCATCGCCTCATCGAATGCGGTGACATCTTCGGCATCTTCCAGAGCTTCAAGCATCTGCTCGTAGCGCTCAGGACTGACCACCACGGCGGCGCGATGACCGCGGCGCTCGATGAACACCGCTTCGGTCTTCGAGCGATCGATGACGTCTGAAAAATGGTTGCGTGCGTCTGCGACGCTGACAGTGGACATATTCAAATTGTACATCCAGCATTTTGAAATGTACATGAAATAGGTTCCGTGAAAGGAAAGTCACGCTGATCGCGATACCCACTGAAGGAACCCTCTGCGGTACATTTTTTGCCTTGAGGAGAGTGTGTGCTCGGGATAGTGTGGCGGTGGCCAGAGTGAGCCACCCACCCACGTCTTAAACTGTGAATGTGAGCATGGACGAAGGCGTTTCCTTCAGACGTAGGGTTACCGATTTTCTCGGCCTGACCGACAGCCCTCGCCGCCAGGCCAAAATACTTGAGAATTCGACCTCGACTGAATTGCTAATTCGGGCAGTAGTCGCATCTGCTTTCGTGGCTCTCTATACCGTTGTCATATTCGTTGAACACGGCAGAGGGTTCACCTGGTTTCTGCTCGCGGACTTATTTTTCGCAGGTGGCGCAGCCATGGCCTGGGTTCGTTGGGGCCGCTACCGAAATCGCTGGACGCGCTGAATGGCGAGGTTCGCTCTGATTTCGGATTGAGAGTGGCGGCATTCGTGTCGCGTAAGTCGAACCCCTACTGGGAAGAGTTTCCGCTCGCATCTCGAATTGGATGCGCTATTCTCTGAGCCAACATCACCTGGCGGTCATTCAACGAGCGTGACTGGGCTGGCTCTCTAGGTGCGTCGTTCGTCCAATGGTTGGCGATCGGCCTGTCGGTCACCAGCAGCATCCAAGTGGCGCATCACGAGAGCGGCCGAAACAAGAGCCGCTGAAAAGGCCAAGCAAGCGAAGAGAGTGAGCAAATAGATCTGCGTCAACCCGGACGAGAAGCTGGTAGTGCCGCTAAAAGTGACGGTACCGAAGTTCTGCAAGAACACGCTTGAGAAGAGCGTGATAACTAAACCTGCCGAGCCTACGATAATTCCTGCTCGTAGAGTTCGCTTGTACATCGAGGTTGTCTCTGTTCTAGCCAACTTCCACCCCAACTATTGGCAGCTACTGTCGCAGGTAACTAGCCTAAGCACTTGGACGGATAACCTACAAGCCCTAGGGACTATGCTCTGCAGCACTGATGTCTTATCGAGGAACGTCTACCGGACAGCCCGGATCGCCTCGAGCCAGAGTGACTCGTTGTTCTTCACAAACCGGGTCACGCTGTGCCAGTGTTTTCCATGGCCGGTTGTGAACATCGTCCCCCACGGTTCGGTTCCGGCATCATGGGAAGTCTTGAGCAGTTCATACATGGCCGTTGTACGTTGCCACATGGCGGTGGGTAGTGTGGCCCGTAGCTCGTCGTTGGCACCATAGCCGTCAATGAAGGCCGCCAGCGCTCGTGCCGCAGTGCGTGGGTTGGCCGATGCGTCGTTTAGCGTGAATGCTTGCGCGGCGTACGCGAGATCCCAGAGGCGTGTGCTTGGTGATGCCGCGTCCCAGTCGATGAATACCCATCGCTCTCCGATGAGGAGATTCCAGGGTGCCAGGTCGTTGTGGCAGATCAGCTCGGCTCCTGGGGCCGGAATATGGGTGATCCAGGTTGAGTCGGAGTCGGGTTCGTAAGTGGCGCTGGCGTCGTGAATAGCGCGTACGAGGGAGCCGACCCGATGCTGCCCGGAGAGTGTCAGTGGGGCCGAGTCCATGGCAAGGCGGCCGGGGACAAACTCTGTCACTTGGCGACCTTGGGGGTCCTGCCCATAGACGGCGGGCACATCAACGCCGGCGTCATTGACGGCCTTCATGTAAGCGAGCACACTCGGGGTCGCGGCCGTCCACGGTTTGCGGACCGTCGAGCCTGCGCGCATCACACCCTCTGAAGCGTTGCCGCCAGTCAGGAGAATCTCTTCCATCTCACAAGGCTATCCCGTACGTCTCGGCACCGCGTAGGAACCCCCAAGTCAGGGCCGAGGGCAACGAGCCCACGAAGCGTCGTCGTTTCGCAAGCCGAACGTTATGTGGGACGGATCCATCGAACCCTGGTGGTCGTGATGTTGTCCTGATCAAGAATCTTTCGAAGAAGGTTTCATATTTAGGTTGCTCGAACCATTCGGACCTCATTCACTCCATCCCCTGTTTTTAAAGTTCCATCGCTAACAAAGCCATTTTTTCGGTAGAAGGCTTGTGCACGCGGGTTGGGGTCTGCGACCCACAGTGCAGCGGGCGCAGTCGCAGCTATGACTTCATTAAGAAGTGCCGTGCCTACACCCGAACCATGGAAGACGGCATATGCGTAAAGCACGTGTAGCTGTATCTGCGGCTCGGCGTCGTCGTCAAGGGAGGGCCCCGACATAGCGATGCCGACGATCGTGCCTTCATACGAAGCTACGGCGATGTTGTTTTGGTTGTATTTTGGATCGGTCAGGGCCGCGGCCCAGAACCTCTCGCGCCAGCTGAGCAGCGCTGGATCGTCCAGAACGACGTCGCTCATCAATCCCCGGTAGGTTTCACGCCACGAGTCCACGTGAACTTTCGCCATGCTTGGCGCGTCCGCGGGCTGAGCGCGACGCAGGTCAAAGTTGCGTGTCATTGTCCAACGGTACATGTGCTGGATCCGCGCTGAGCAGGCATTTGCGGAAATCGCCGGCACAGCCCACTAGTGCCCGCAGCGGAACCCACTGTGGGGCGTTCGTAGATCCCGTGGGCCTAGCTGTGCACTCGACATTTGAGCAATCGGGTGGTTGAGGTGCTCGGTTGACACCAGATCGATGGGAGGAGTGGACTTGGCTCATGGCGTCCCTAAAAGTAGCGAAGAAGCTCCGGATCGCTTTAGGATCGCTGGCCGTTGTCCTTGGCCTGATTTCTCTGGCCATGATTTGGGGTCAGACTGCGGGGCTGGGGCTTAAGGTCCTGGTGAGTTTCGCGGCAGCGGGAGCGTTCCTGCTGGGGATTGCCGTTTTGGTAGGCAGGACCCGGGCCGGTCAGCTGGTTCTGACGAGTCAGCTGGTTCTGACGAGGCGCTTGTGGAGATTTGCTGTTGTCCTCTTCATCGTCGTTGCCGTGATCGTTGTTGCTGTCCTGCCCAAAGGCCCCGGCAGTGGTCCGATCATGGCAATGGTGCCGGCCATTCTGGGTGGAACTGTGGCACAGTTGTTTGAGCCGGAAGCCGCGGCAGCGTTCACCGCGGCGGCGCTGAGCGAACATGATGGCCGGAACTGGTGGTGGGTCAGCCTCGGACTAGCCCTGGTAGGAATTGTTCTGGGTTCTAGTGCAATAGTGGCTGCAGTCTTCGGCAACGGTGTTGTCGTTTCCCTTTTAGAGCCCATTGCGGCGCTTTGCTTGATTCTTGCGGTTGCTATCTGGTTCTGGCTCAGGTCCAGGAAGCGGCAGTTCAAGGCCGAGCCCTAATTCGTTCTCCGGGCCCGTTGGCTGGCAGCGACTGGCCGACCACCTTCGGACCCAGCATTTCCAGGAACAGTGAGTGTGGCAAGACACAGAAATGGACGCACAGATTGTCTCAGCCGTCGACCGACGGCTGTCCCATAACCGGACCTCTAGCGGGCAGTTTCTTCTGCGGTCCTGCCCATCAATCTTCCGATTCAGTCACTAGAGTTGACCCATGGCACACAACGTCTGCCCTGTGGCCAAGCGTTACACGCGAGTCGTCTGGATTGGGGGCTTGGCGTCCATTTTCATAGGTGGGCTCATAGCGATACCTCCGCAAATCAGTCCATTCGTCACTATGGGGGCTCCGGTCCTGATTCTTCTGGTGATTACGATACCCATGGGTAAGGCGGCCGTACGGGAACGCAAACAACGGCCAGACGCAGACTAGTGAACCGCAAAGTCATGTCTGAGAAGTGATTGTCCCGCCACCGGAACCTCCTGCGGGACGGGCTTTAGGGTTCCGGTCCGTCGAGATGGTGGGTGGTTACTTGCCTGGCTATTTCTACCGCTGTCGCGCTCATCTCGTCCGAGAGTTTCAGCACGTCGTACATGCCTGTCACTGTCCGGTCGCCACTACGGGCCGTGATGCGGGTTTCGCCATCGATTTCATCGAGCCGAAAATGGATTCCGATCACGGATTTTATGTAGCGGGCTGCATCCTTGTGGAGCCAGGTCCCGCCCGTCCATTCCTGCCCTATCTTGACCCAAACGTCCTGGCCTACCATCGTCGTGCTTAGCCCCGGCTGGCGGAATGCCCCGCTAATGGATTCCAATGCGCCAGCGAGGGGCAACCCAGTCGTCCATTGTTCTGTGCGGCCAAACCGCCCGGACATAGTTCTGAACTGCAGCAGGATCCAGAACGCCACCATGTTGGGCCACAACGCGGTGGTTACAAGTGCCTCGGGCCCAGCCGCAAATCCAAAGACGACGGCGGCAACTCCGACCAGGGCGAAGACGCCAAGCCCAATCAGGCGTCCCCGGTGCGCAAGCAAGACCATGGCACTCGCCTTGCCCCGGCCCGCCGCAAGGTAAAAGCCCGCACCAAACACGCATAACGCATAGAGACCGTACAAGAAACCCAGCGGAATATCTCTCCCACGGCTGTAGCCGGAGCCAAAGACCATGAACACCGAAAGGGCCGCCAGAGCCATCGCGGCCAGCCCTGCACCGATTCGGACCCGCTTGTCCCGCACCGAAGGCTGCATAACTACATATCAGCACGTGACATCCCTCTTGTCCACGTGTGCTCGTAGTTGTGCAGTCGGGCAATGCCAGTGGCCATCGTTAGTTTCCGTTTGAGGAACCCTCTACGGGACTCATCACACGGCCGTTGCGCCACATGATGAGGCTACCTTTGGAGAGCGCCAAGTCTTTCGACCAGCCCGGATTTCACAGTTGGCCGTTCGGCTTCAACTATGGAGAACACCACAGTGTCGCGAACGGTGCCATTCTCGAAGATCGTGTGATTGCGCAGAATGCCATCTTGTTTGGCACCGAGCCGCTCGATCGCGCGGCGGGATTGGTGGTTGTGCCAATGAGCGCGGAACTCCACGGCAATGCAACCCAGTTCCTCAAACGCTCGCTGAAGTAACAGCATCTTGGCAGCGGCGTTGATCCCCGTCCCTTGGGCCTTCGACCCGACCCAGGTTGACCCGATTTCCAAACGTCGGTTGGCTGGTTCGAGAGTCAAATACGTGGTCCTTCCAACCGCGCGTGAAGTGACCGGGTCGATGATCGCCCAGGGAACAATCCGACCCTCGGTGTGCAAGTTAAGCCGACGTTCAATTTCCCCCTCCATCGTCGAGGGAGAGGGGATGTGCGTGTACCAGGGCTTCCACAGTTCATCGGTTTCAACAGCCGCCGCAAGGTCCTCATGGTGAGTCGCTGAAAGCGGTTCGAGCCGAACGAACTGGCTTTCCCGCAATGACGCGTCGGTAAAATTCATTTCCTGAGTCTAGCCCGACCGAACATCCGCTTGCCGACCAATGAACACACCCTGCGGGCAAGCTTCCGAGCCACAAAAATGTCCATATCTATACGTCCGTTGGGGGAACCATTGCTGGGTTGAAGTGCCAAGTAGTGGCCACCAGCCCTGAATGCTCATAGGTGATGATTCGCCTGCTAGCAGCCGGGTAGTCAGCTCGAGGACCAGACTCCGAGCTCGTTTCCGCTGGGGTCCTGGAAGTGAAAGCGTCGCCCGCCCGGGAAATCGTAGGGGGTCTGGGTCACCTCGCCGCCGGCATTGTGGACCGCTTCTACGCTCGCCTCTAGATCTGATGAGTAGAGCAGAACGAGCGGTCCTCCCAATTTCACCTCGGCATCCAAACGAAAACCGCCGACCTCCGATTCATCCGCGACTCCCTTGCCTCGAATTCCGACATACGCGGGGCCATAATCGTTAAACGTCCATCCGAAGGCGCTGCTGTAGAACGATTTGGCGGCGTGGATGTCGGTCACTCCAATCTCGATGTAGTCGAGCGCGTGATGGGTGTGTGCAGAGTTTTCAGCCATGCTTGGGATTCTACGCGCCGACGCTGTTGTCCGTCCCGTAAGCCGGTCGAATTCCGGGACACCAAGCCGTGGGACATGGACGAGGAACGTCAGTGACTGCATGTCCCGCAGGGGAACGGCAACTGATGCGCAATTGCTGCATGCAATGCCATCAGCTATGGCGATACAGTGAGCGGGACTTACTAGTGAAGCTTCCGATGAATTTGAGGTACACCGATCAATGAACCGAAAGATTTGTCCAACAGGCGGTCCCTTCGACTCCAGGCGACACTGTTCATCATTTTGCCTGTACTCTTCATATCCTTTTTCACCGAGGCGACCACTATGACTATGAAGGTGATTTATGGTGGGGGAATCATCCTGTGTCTTGTCCTTCTAGGGACTGTTATCGCAAAAATCCTCAAGCTCCGAAAGCGGGACACTGGAGGCGGCAACGGGAGTTGATCCCGAACATCTGTAACCGCGACGTAACGCTACTCTCTTCATCCTTCGGTAGGTTGAGCATTCCTCTTGGCTACCGAATCAGTGGTGTCGTCCTGTTGGGGGTGTCCCGTATAGACGCCGCCAAGCGGTCCCGCAAGCCGGTCGGATTCCGGGACGCTAAGCCGTGGGACCTCGACGAGGCGTGTCAGTGACGGCAGGTTCCGTATCAGCGAGAGGTACCAGCCTGACGGGAGGCTCAGCTACGACTTTTCATGGCTCAATGGCTCAATGGCTCAATGGCTCAATGGCTCAATGGGCCGGCGGACGGAACCTGCGGGTTCACGATTGGGCGTAGTGGTGGCGAGGCTGCGCCAAACGATCCAGACAGTGCTTCACGGATGTCCAGGGATGCCCTGGTTGAGGAGGCTCGATCCTTCCTGGAGTCGTTCTATGCGGCCGGAGGCATAGGCGAAGAAGACTTCCCAGATCATAGTCCAGCGCGGATGCATGGAAACAGTGGCGGGTAATTGCTCCAATGCAGATGGACCTCTCGATCGTAGAAATGCCCACCAAAACCCCAGATGGGGAAGGGCTACTGGAACGGTCGGACATGCGATCAGGAGCAGGTCTTGCCGATTGGGCTGTAGATGGTCTGGGTTGTTTGGTCCGTTGTTGCCTCGAGGGGAACGCCTCCTGGTTCCTTGAGCCAAAACCCGCCGCGGTAGACAAGCCAGTTTGCGTTGGCTTGTGCGGATGTACAACCGGGAATCACTAATTCGTCGGCGAGCGTGTAGCCGGAATTTGACCAGCCGATCTTCGTCCTGCCGCGCTCTTCTGTGGGGACGCTTAACGTGAAAGCGGTGCCTGCCTTCATGACGAGGCCCATCTTTTGGAATTGGAGCCCGTCGGAGGTAACTCCGTCGCCCCACTGGTTTGGGCCTATTCCGGTGGAGGCGGTGTTGATGTAGAGGACTTCTGGTACTCCTGGCTTTTCCGTCCCTGCACCAAGATCGGCTGCTGTTAGCCCAGCCCCGATGGGATTGTCGCATTCGAATTTAAGCGTGGTTCCCTTGGCGTGCGGACTAATTTCAGAATCCAGTGACGATGCGGACACGCTTGATGAGGGCATGGGGACGGGGAGAGTGGACTCGTTGGGACTGCCCTGGCTTTGCTTGACTCCTGACTTGTGAGGATACGTTCCTTGCAGCAAGGATATTGATATGCCTAAGCCTTTCCCCGCCGAGTTCCGCCGCGACGAAAGTTGCCGTGGCTCGCAAGCATGAAGCCCCTATCGCTCAGATCGCTAGGGACTTCGGGATCTTGAGAAGCGACGTTGCATAACTGGCTCAAGAAAGCCGATATCGAGGACGGCAACCGCCCGGGTGTGAGCGCTGCTGAGGCGGCCGAGCTACGGGATGCGAAGAAACGCATCCGGCTACTGGAGCAGGAGAATGAGATCCTGCGTCGGGCCGCGGCGTTCTTCGCCCGTGAGCTGCCCCCAAAATGAGGTTCCCGCTGGTCCTTGATTAAGACGTGCGACGGGGTTCCCGTCGCGGTGGCCTGCCGGGTGCTCGGCTTCTCCAAACAGGCGTTCTACACCTGGAAGGCGACTCCGGTGACGGACCGGGATTGGGCTGATGCGCATCTGATCAACGCCGCGCTAGATGTGCATCGGGACGACCCGGCGTTCGGCTAAAGGTTCATTGCAGACGAGCTGAAGGAGCAGGGCCTGGCCGCGGGTGAGAACCGGGTCCAGCGGCTGTGTAGCAGCCAGAGAATCTGGTCTGTGTTCGCCAAGAAACGCGGATTGACGCGCAAGGCCGGCCCGCCCGTTCATGACGACCTGGTCAAGCGGGACTTCACCGCAACGGCACCCAACCGGCTCTGGCTCACTGACATCACCGAGCACCGCACGGACGAGGGCAAGCTGTACTTGTGCGCGATCAAGGACGTCCATTCGAACCGGATCGAAAGGCTATTCGATCGACTCACGCATGAAGGCGTCCCTCGCCGTTGCCGCTCTGCGTAACGCAGTGTCGCTGAGGTCCTCGCTGGGAACGGTGGTGCATTCGGACCCTGAAGACCAGAGGGCTGACCGGATCGATGGGCCGGGTGGGCGCGTGCGCCGACAGCGCTGCCATGGAGTCATTTTTTGCGCTGCTGCAGAAGAATGTCCTGGACCGCAAACGATGGACCACACGGCAGGAGCTGCGGCTGGCGATCGTGACCTGGATCGAGAAAACCTACCACCGCAAACGCCGACAACGACGACTTGGCCGCCTAACCCCGAGAGTCAACGAAACCCGGGGCAGTCCCATTTAAAGGATGGAAAGTTGAGCGGGACGGATCGAGCTGGTTGACTCAACACTCGTACGGTGCAAGCGTACATAGATTGCATGACAGTTGGCACCAACGAATTTATGACGTGAAGATCAGGGATCTACTTTACTATGATTGGGCTGTTTTCGGAGTAGTACACCTCACTGATCGTCTACTGGGGGTTTTGCTAGTTTGGTGGTCTCTAATTCGTCAGGGCTCCAGCAGAGCGTGATCTGGACTCCATGGGCGGCTTCGGCAATTGTCAGGTGCAGATCAGCGCCGTAGAGGTTGTCGTGTTCAATGTAGTGGCCATCAGCTCGGCCCTGTGCAACAACGCGCGTCAAAGCCACCGCCATGGCCCGGCCCCAATCGGCAGGGTGCTTGCTGGACGAGCTCTCGGTAGATGAATAGGTTGCCATAGCGATCCTGAAAAAAAGATAAAGGGATGGTATGAATGGTCAAAATTCACCGGGACTCATTGCGTCATCGTCCGTGTGAGTGTCCGAAGCATTCGTATCTGCACGTGCAAGCTCCTCGCGGTGCTGATCATCAGTGCCTCCAAGCGGCCCGGCTCCTGGTTCGCCGTCGCTGCCGGCATCCTCGTCCTGAAAAAAGCTCCGGTCCGGGGCGCCCAAGCTTTTGTCGTCACCCAGCGCCTGTTGGTCGCTTTCCTGACCTCGCAAGGTTGGATCCGGCGAGCCCGGATTGGTGGCCGCATCGTCAGGCATTTCATCGTCGGCTGGATCGTTATTGATCATGGAGCGCTCCTTTGATGGCTGGGACAGATGTTCATTGGGTCCGTGGCTGCCCGCCTTGCTGTTTTCACTGTGACCACTGATTGGTCCTTGCGAAACCCCTCAGGGTTGGGAACAGTATGAAGGGCAATAAGGACAATTCTTAACAGAATCTGGAGATGATGCCATGAACATCCTTATTCGACTTTTGAGTATCGGCGCGAGCCTGGCGGCCGGTGCCGTGGCACGCAAGGCCCTCGAGGCCGGCTGGAGGAACCGTACCGGAAGTGAACCGCCCAAGGACGCTGGTGACTTGCGAATTTCACTGCCGGGGGCCTTGGTGTTTGCGCTGGCAGCTGCTGCGGCAGGTGCTGTCATCCAGGCATTCACCCAACGCTTGGGGCGGCAGGCCACCATGCGGCTGGAGCAAACCCCGAAGGAGTGTAGAAAGACAACCACCGCGAAAGGTTTAGATCACTTGCGGAGCTGATGGGAAGAACGGGTCAGGATGGTTGGGGGTGCTTGGTGCCGGCACCGGAGGAATGGGTTCGCTTGGATCATCCGGCTGGTGCGGATCGATGGGCTCGGTGGGTTCCGTGGGGGAATCGGGATGGGGAGTGGCGGGGAACGGTTCAGGAGCCAGGGGTTGCGGCTCTGTTGGCTGGTGCTCATTCATCTTTCTTGCCTCTCGTTGATACATCTTCGTGGTGGCTAGATGGGGGAAGAACTGGGTATGGCCGCTGTTGTTGAGGGGATGGGTGGACGATTTCCATGGTAGCGAGCTGGCAGTTGTCCGTCCACAACTTTGGTGATGGGCAACCCGGTTCCAGTAGCAATGACAGCCATCGACATGGACGGTGCTTTCCGTCGTGGATTTTTTGATTGCTCCTCGCTAGAGTCGAAGTGGCGGATGAAGCATCCAACGCACTATCCATCCGACCGAATGTTTTGCCACGTTGACCAACGCGAATGCGGAGGAAAAACCATGTTTGAACATTTCACCACGCCCGATGAGATCCTCCACTACAGGCTGGGTGCGGCCCTGACCATGGAGTACGATGCTCTGGAAATGATCGCAGCCATGGAAAAGGGCGCTATGCGCAGCGACCTCCGGGAATTGCTGCATGAGCACACCCATGAAACCCGCCAGCAAATAGAATTTTTGCAGCGTTGCTATTCCATGCTGGGCGTTGACGTCCATCAGACGCCGTCTCCCACCAGCAAGGGACTGGCCAAGGAATCCAATGCCTTCATGGCCAAGACCGACAGCACCCTCGTGGACGCCGTGATCCTTGCAGGGGTGTTGGAAGTGGACCATTACGCGTCGGCTGTTTATGAAACCCTCGTCATTCAAGCCAAGGCGCTCGGTGCCGCAGGGGTCGTTGAATTGCTGACGCAAACCCTGGCGCAGAAAAAAGCCACCATCGAAAAGATTCTGGTGGCCTCCGAGACCATCGCCCACGCAGACGCCACAGACCACGCTGATGGAGACACACGGCCGCAGTCCGGGGTCCAGGTACCGCCCTATCTTCCGCCCTCAATGATTTAGCCCCACGCTGCCGCTGATAGATGTGAAGGCACAGAAAGATGCCGCGGATTTCCAACGCGGCCATTGTCGATCAACCAAGGAAGCTTAGATGAACGAGCGTTCAGGTGAACCGGTGGAGATATCCACGCGCATGCGTCTAGGGGAGTGGACCCGGGATTCACTGGCAGAGTTGGTGTCCTTTTATCAACAAAAGCTGCGCGAGATGGGCGCAGCCGATCATGAAATCGAGACATCCGTCGAAACTCCGGACGACGGCGGCGCGAACGTCAAAGTCAGTTGGCGGCATGAGGGTGTTCGCACCTGCGCTGACATGTGCCAAAGCATCGTGGCGGAGGCAGAAAATTCACGCGGCCATGGCGAGGCCATTCCCGCTGGTGAAGCAACTGAGGACTCCAAGGGACTCGGTGCCGTGTTTGGCGATGCCGACCGTTCAGCCATTGACGAACCACCCACCCGCCGCGCAATGGACGCACTGAAGAACCAGGTCGATCCCGAACTCATGGCTACCACTAATGACGAAGGAAAGGCCTAGCAAAAGAATGACCCATTCCTTCTCCCGGAACCCGCAGTTGACTACTCCGGGTGACGAAGAACGAGCAATCACACCAGAGGGAACGCCATGGGTATCGGCGACAAGTTTGATGCAGCCAAGGACAAAGTCACAGGGAAGATCAAGGAGGGCGTTGGTATGGCCACCGATGACAACTCCATGATCGTGGAAGGCAAAGCCGATCAGGTCGAGGGTGCCGTGAGGATATGATCGCGGACACCAAGGCCCACCTGAAAGACGATGCCGATAACCGGCACACGGACGGCACCGAAGGCGCGGCACCCACCACTCACCGCGAGTTAGAGCCATGTATTAACGCCACGATGAAGGTGGTAAAGGTGTGGGCGCCTGGAATTCTCGCACACCATCTCCACGGACGCATTTTTTGCAGAATATTCTTGGGCCGAATCTGCTGCATCCAAAGAGACTGCGATCATCGACAAACGGCTGACGTGGTGAAGCGATTGGACTTTCATGTGAATCTGCGACATTGCGCCCCATTTTCATCCGTGAGGACGATCGGGGCGGCGGTCGGTTCGCAGCCCGTAGTCATGGTTCCCGAGGTGGAAGTCGTAGACAGTTCGTGTGAACTGGTCTAGCATTTTTCTCATCATCTGCTGGTCGGGTTCCTTGGCACGCGGTATGTATGTCATTGGGGCGGTGCGGAACTGAACAGTATGGTGTGGATTGAATCTGTTGGTGTTGTCGCGCAGCCGTGGTTCTGCGACCCGGACGCGCATCGAGCTGATGTCGGAGAGCTGATAATGACTATCGATCCCAGTCCAGTGAGAGCCGAGCAAAACCTTGTCATAGCTGGCCCTCAGATTACCTGTATTGACTGCAACACTTCTGAGGATCTAACTATCGAATCCATTGAACCCGTGGTCCCGAGAACGGACGGTTGGGTGATGGTGGAATATAGCTGCGGGAAGTGTGAATCCTTCTACGCTCATGAGGCTTCGGTGCAAGCAGTGGCGCGCTTCCTGACTACTTCTGATACGCAACCGGGAGTGTTGAGATTCGGTCGCTACTACATTCATTGCGGTGAACCCATGGAAGCATTTGGCTTGCGAGTCACCGGTGTCGGGAGTGATGACGATGATCTCCACAACGTTCTTGAGGTTCATATCCCCACGGTTGTGCTGCGATGCCGCTGTGGTTTTCAAATGCTCATACCGGACTAGGCAGGACGAATCTTTGGTGAGTTAGCGGCCGTCAATGACCTGTTTGGGGGACAGTGAGTTGCTCGGCAATCCATTCCTTGATTGATCCAGGCAGGACTGAATGGGAAGCGGGGTCGAAGATGCTGACGTTTCGGATTGAGGAAGAGTTCGTTTTTCTTGACCGCGCAACACTAACACCGGTCCCTGTCTCGGCCGATGTTCAACGAGAACTCCAAGAATTTGATTTCGCCGGGGGTGTGGTCCGCAGTGAGTTTCTCCGCTCTCAGGTGGAATACGCTTCACCAGTGCTCGGCTCATTTGAGGAGGCCGCCGGAGCGTTGTGGAGTTTCCGGACAGCACTCACGTCTTGTGCTGAGGACCATGGAGTCTTGGCAGCGGGCGTCGGCACACCGTTCACGAACCCCAACGGTGCCATGGTGACCGACAATAGTCGGTACGAGAACATTGCCGGCAGCATCGGGGCACTGGCATTCGAGCACCATTTAAACGGTCTCCACATCCATGTGGGAGTCCCGGAAGGGGAAGCCGCCATTGGTGCGTTGAATTATCTGCGTCGGTGGTTGCCGGTCTTGTTGGCGATGTCTGCCAATTCGCCGTTTTGGTGTGGTGAGGACACCACGTTCTCCAGCTGGCGTGGTATTCAGTATCGGCGATGGACGACGGCGGGATGCCCGCCCAGGTTTCTCGATGCTGCAGATTATGATCGCAGAACCAAAGCCCTGATCGGTATCGGTGTCACCCCGGATCAGGGTTCCATTTCGTGGTCGGCTCGGCTTTCACACCACCAGCCCACAGTGGAAATACGCGTTGCAGACGCCCAGTTGGAGCCCTCCACCACGTTGCTGTTGGCCTTGCTGGGACGGGCGCTCGTCGCCACGTTCCTAGGCAGGCCTGAGACGTCCTTCCCGGATCCAGGGCCTGAACTATTGGACGCGGCGTTGTGGCATTCTGCCCGACACGGTCTGACCGCCCAGTTGGTACATCCCGTGGACGAGAGTCTGGCACCAGCATCGGTAGTTATCCAGGCACTGCTGGATGAGACACACCAGGCATTGGAAGCATCAGGTGATCTCGCCATCGTCACGGCCCTGGCAGAGCAGCTCCTTCTGATTGGTACGGGAGCCGACCGTCAACGCCAAGCTTTCGCCGTGCACGGTAGAGAAGGACTCGCCGCGTTCTTGTCCAATGCGATCAAGAATGAGTCCTCAGCTCATCAACCGGCGGCCGGGCATCTTGGACCGGATGACCCTCGCCCGTTGGAATCTGAACCGTTGGGGTAGGGCACGGGCCAGAGGCGGGTTTCTGCCAGAGCACTTTTCTTTCAGTGGTGCGTTGGGCGCGGCCAGTGAATGGGTAGTGGGCGTTGTTAGTGTTTTTTGGTTCGGACCAGCACTGGGTAGGCGGCGAGGACAGCCAGAAGGAAAACGGCAAGGGCGGTGGCAACGATGATTGCTTCGATTCTGCCGAGAACCATATCAAATACCAGTGCGGTGGTTCCCACGACCAGCAACCCGATGAGCCACAATACTATGCGAAGTATGTTGTGGCCGGAGGCTACAAGTCTGTCTTTCACGTGCAGTCCCAAAAGTTCCCGGTGCATTGCCACTGGTACCAGCATTAAGCAGGTAGCTAAGGCAGCAAGAAGGACGTTGCACAAGTACAGGATGGTTGCTGTTTGGTCGAGTTCGGTGAATCGTGACTGAAAAGGAAGCGTCAGCAAGAAGCCAGCAATTATTTGGGTCCCCGTTTGCATGACTCTAAGTTCTTGAAGCAAATCATCCCATTGGCGGTCACGTTGTTCATTGCGGGTTTCATCCCGCCCACTGTCCGCAGCCAATTTACCAACGTCGTCTGCCGGTGAATCCAATCCCATATGATCCGGAGCTCCCTACTTGGCCTGGTAGCTATTAGGAGATTCTTGGTGACTCAATCAATTCTGCCTTGCGCTGGGAGGAGTATCCTGTGAGACCAATTTCCTTGGCTTTGACGCGCAAATCAGCAACTGTCCACTCTTCGTAGGCCGGGGATTTTCCGCCTTTTCGCCCGATTGTCGAGCGTCCTTCCTTGGCCGCAGCGTTGGAGATTCTTGCAGCCTTCTGCTGTGAAGCGCCGTCCTCGCGCAACTCCTCATAAAGTTCCGGGTCTTTCAGGCTCGGATTCTTCCTTGCTGGCATATCATCATCCTTACTGGACAGCGCAGAAAGCCCGAGACACAGCTCTCAGGCTGGTCGGGCTTTCCTGTAGTTGGCCTAAGTCCTACGAGCCGGCCCTAGTGGTCGCCCCGCCTTCGGTGTCGTCCGTGTGTCGGTTATGGGCATCGTCTTTCAGGTGGGCCTTGGTGTCCGCGATCTTATCTTTCACGGCCCCCTTGACCTGATCGGCTTTGCCTTCCACGATCATGGAGTTGTCATCGGTGGCCTTACCAACGCCCTCCTTGATCTTCCCTGTGACTTTGTCCTTGGCTGCATCAAACTTGTCGCCGATACCCATGGCGTTCCTCCTAGAGTTTTTAGTCGATGACAGTGAGCCTACGCCTCCTGACCCTCTCACAACAGTCCCGCCAGAGGACGAAATGTTCCCGGACCACAGCTTCCCTCAAGTCTTTTGAAGGTGAAGGCATGATGCCCGAGGAATCTCTTCGCCGGAGAGCTTGGTTGGCAGGAATTCTGTTTCAAACGTCCACTTCGGAACGCGTTCACACCGGTCTGGTGCCGCCTGCCAAGAATCGGCGGCACCGGCAAAAGGGTGCCGCATTGCGTGACCAGACCTATGAACGGCCGTTGCCAGCCGCATTCTTCCGTTTGGTCGTCAGCGGCTTGATCTATTGTCCCTTCGCACAGCTGTTCCGTTTGATGTTGCAGATCCTTTTGATGTCTTCTTCGGCCCCAAAGAGTTTGGAGTTGGTAGTTTTGAGGTCCAGCACCAAGGCCTCGAGTTTCAGGCTGGGGGCCAGATCGTCCCAGTTTGGTGAGTACTGGATGATAAACACTATCTGAGACGCCATCGTCGTGGTCCTGGTGTTGATGATGAGCCGCCACGTATCGGAGAGTCCCAGAATCAATCCGCTGAGTGCCCAGAGCACCAGAACGACGACGGGGCCGGCGACGACCCCACGGTGCCCAGGGGTGCGGAGGCTTTGGACGTGAGGCGAGCAGCGATATCTGCTCTGCCACCTGACTGTGCCGTTTCATCGGATTTTTATGGTGTGGGTGTTCCCCCATTGATGTTCAGTGTTTCACCGAGCACGTAGTTAGATTCCGGGGAGGCCAAGAAGACGTAGGCAGGGGCAAGCTCGGTAGGTTGTCCAGAAGGGTCCGGGGGCGATGGCGTTGACGCGGATGCCGCGCGAGGCCAACTGCTGGGCCAGTCCCTTGGTGAAGTTGTTGATGGCCGCCTTGGTGGCGGCGTAGTCGATGAGGTTGGGGGAGGGGTTGTACGCCTGGATGGAGGTGGTGTTGATGATGGTGGCACCGGCGGGCAGGTGGGGCAGGGCGGCTTTGGTGATCCAAAACATGGCGAAGACATTCGTGGCAAAGGTTTGCTCGAATTGTTCGTCGCTGAGGTCTTCAAGACTGTCCATTGAAATTTGTTTCCCGGCATTGTTGACGAGGATGTCCAGACCGCCGAGCTGCGCCACGGCATCCGCCACCAAGGATCGGGCGGCTCCAGCATTGGAGATGTCCCCGGGCAGTGGGACGGCCTTTTGTCCGCTGTCGCGAATGAGTTGCATAACTACTTTCGCGTCCGCTGCTTCCGCTGGAAGGTAGGACAAGGCGACGTCCGCGCCTTCACGGGCGTAGGCAATGGCGACGGCGGCGCCGATCCCGGAATCGGCGCCCGTGATGAGCGCCTTCCGGCCAGCAAGGCGCCCTGTGCCGCGGTAGGAATGTTCCCCGCGATCCGTGTGGGGTTCCAAATCGCGGTCCAGGCCTGGTTCGGGCTGGTCTTGCTCTGGCGGGCTGATGCTCGGGTAACGGGTGACAGGGTTTTGAAAGGTGTACTGGTCTTGGGTCATCAGTGCTTCCTTTGGTCGGCTAACTTGCGGGATATGTTGGGGTCGGCCACACCAACGGTGCCCGGCGACGCTGCCAGTGCTAACCAGTCTGGTGTGGGATGGCGTCTGCAGCGTTGATGAGGGCGTCCCGAAGCAGACGCAGCGCGTGCAGGACTGTTTGTTCCACCACCGCTTCGGGTGCTCCGAGAAAATGATGCTCTTCCACACGAGCCCTGGTTCCGTCCCAAACCGCAATGAAGACAGTCCTGGCGGGCTTTCCTTCGGCTGTTTCAGGGCCACCCACACCAGTCACGGCGACACTGACGTCGGCGCCGGTAAGGCGGCTGACACCTTGGGCCTTCTCGATGGCTACACGGCCCGGGGTGACGCCGCCGCTAAACCACTGCGCGGCATTCTCGGCAGCGCCCAGGCACATGGCGATGGACCCGCTGGTGGGCGATTCAGCCACAGCGATCGTGGATCCTTTCGCAGCTGCGATCTCTCCAATGGATTCAGCTACTTGGTGTGCGTCGCTCAGTTCCAAGTTCATCGCTTACTGTCTCCTGCAGGACGGTAGTGCTCGAACCAGTGGTTGACTTTTCCGTGGGCTTCGCGGCTGGTTCTTGCGGGTTGTCGGTGGTGAAGTTGATGAGCTTGTGGGTTCCGTCGCAATGAGGTTTGATCGTCGAGGCCCCACAGCGGCACAGGGCGATGGTCTTGCGTTTGCGGGTGATTTCATCCCCGGTCCCTGTGAGCAATTCGATGTCACCCCGAATCAGTAGTAGTCCGTCAGGGCATGCTGTGATGCTCGGTGACGAGCGCTGTTGGCTGCTCACGGAAGGGCCACAGATTCGCTCAGGGGCTGTCGAAGGGAACTTTCTTCCCGGTTCCACGTATCAAGCAGATGCGCTCCGGTGAGGCTGTCCATGTACAGGCAGGCTTGTGCACCGAAAATGATGTCTGGGAGGAGGTCAGGCTCATCCTCGGCCAGGGCTCCGGCCAAATCCCTGCCGGCAATTTGTTCATGCACTGCATCGGCCTCAACATGCTCATCGAAGTACCAGGTCACATCTGCGCCATAGCCGAGCCGACGGAACCCGTTGCCATAGAAACGGTTGGAAATTGAAGAGGTCATTTCGAAGGCAGCCAGGTGGCCGGTAATGGCGCCGCGGAGTCGACGGTGGAGACCGAACATTGACATCATGTTGAAGGAGGCCAGGGTCAATGCCGGAAGATGATTGACGTAGTATCCGTAAGCATCTGAAAGGTCCATACCGCGCATGGTGCCAGCGAAAATGGTGGCCTGCACCTGATCTGGCCGTCCACCACCGTACTCGTCGGCTTGTATTTCCACTAAGGCGGCCTTTGCGCGTCCTTGGAGGCGGGGGATGGCCCAGGAGTGGGGATCGGCTTCTTTGAGCGTATACAAGGATTTACGCACGACGAACTCCCGTGCCTGCTCCACACTGGCCTGCCGGGCAACATATTTCGAGACACGTGGGCCACTGTCCTCGGCAGTGAGTTTGAACAATTCGGCGGCGACAGCTTCAGCCTCGGCCGGTGGCAGATCGGGGACAGGAAGGAGGCCGCGCAGAACACTCTCGAAGCGTTCCTCAATCACCAACCGGATACTCAGGGGTTTGGCCTGCCATTCCCAGCGCGGATCCCAGTCACCTAGGCCTCCGTAATGAAGTGAATACAGAATCAGCAACGCAAGTTGTAGATCTTCATCGGAGAGAATGTCGGGGGCATCACGGACCGAGCGAACGGTATCCAAGAGCAGGTCCGTGCCTATATCTGGGTCCTCACCCGGAAGCGTGTTGAGCATGGACAGCAGGGACCCGCTGATCGGTTCCCGGGAATCTAGGGAAGTGAAAATCGGCATTGGATTCTGCCTCCGTTCATCGTGTGCCCCCGCACATGTCATGGTTCGGAGTAGTGCTTTTGGAGCGGGGCATCTTGGGAAACCTGGCAGTAAAGTTCATCCGGCCACAAGGGGCTGCCCCAGTGGTGAAGTGCTGGTCAAAAGCTACTGGATCAGCTTGAAGAGGTTGCCGGTCCGCTCGGTGTGGCTCCACCGTCACCGGCCCAGTCTTGGCCTAGTTTTTCGTTGAGGGCCGGGTCTGAGATGACATCGGAAACGGTCGACGTCGAAGCGCTCTCGGTTCCTCGCCAACCCATGTGTTCGAGGGTGGTCACCACGTCTTGCACACTGTCAGCGGCCCAGAAAGACTTGACAGCGTTTTTCAGGTGCTCGTAGCTTGTTCGTCCGGCTCGCGATCCCAGCAGCTATCCCGCGGTAACTCCGGCCGCGAATGCCAATATCCCTTTCATGTTCTACCCCTCATTGGTCGTGTTGGCCCCCCAGGTGCTCTGGATGTCTCTGAACAGGAACCCTGCTCAGAGACATTCAGAGACTTATCCTGGCACGGGCTGCCGCTGCCGGGTCTGTACGCTCAGGCGTTGGTGGTGTTGGTTCTGGAGCGGCCTGTTATGGCCCCGTAAATGCCGGCGACGACGAGGCCGCCGACGATGGCAAGGATCCAGGAACCCAGATTCCAGAACTCCATCTTCCCGGAGCCGAACAGCAGATCACCGATCCATCCACCAACGACGGCACCGACCACGCCCAGAACCAGGCTGGTGATCCAGCCGCCGCCGACCTTCCCCGGCATGACTGCCTTGACGATGGCTCCTACGATCAAGCCAAGAATGATCCATCCGATGAATCCCATGATTCCTCCTTGAGAGAGTTACCTATTTTTTGGTTTTGTTTGTCCCCCAACAACTATCTTGGCTCTAGTTTCTTGCCGACTTCGCGGCGCCCTTTTCGGTCGCAGAGTTGCCGTGGATCAGTGAGCCGGTGTTGTTTTCGAGGTGCGCGCGCATGAACCATTGGAAAAGCTCAAGTTTGGCACTGTGGCCGATCAGCATGTCTTCGGTGATGGGGTCCAGCTCTCCTGTGGCCGCTATTGCATCTCGGTGGCTTGAAATGATGCCGTCGTAGACGATGTCCAACGCGGCCAGATGTTCGGTGGTGGAAGCTCGCCCGATGGCGTAATCGTTCCAGTCCCGTTCCTTGACCAAGGCGCCAGGGAGGCCGCTGGGGGAGACACCCAGTGTCGCAATGCGTTCGGCAGTTTCATCGATCATGGCGCGAACCAGTTCAATTTGAGGATCCAGCATTTCGTGGACCCCAATGAAGTCCCGTCCCACCACATTCCAATGCGCATGCTTGAGTGTCAATTGCAGGTCATTGAGTGCGTGAAGGCGACTCTGCAAGATGGCGGCCACCTGATGCCCATCCTTGAGCGTCAAGCCGGGAACCGTAAAATTCGCGCTCGAAGTTTTCTTGGAAACCATTAGAACTCCTCTCGAAACCGGTCGATCTGCAACGACCGTCGTCATTTCACCGTAGCCAAGCGGGAAGCAATTTTCCAGTCACCAACCCGTAACCATCTGGCATGCACTCGCTGCCGCCCACTCAGGCTTGGGTTGGTGGTGCAGGCTGTCAGTCCGGGGCTTCAACGTACCGGGCGTGTCTGAGGTCTGCTTCGGAAACCGCCGGTGTCTGTGGATCTTTCTCCGATGGAACGAGTGGCTCCACCAGCGCCTCGGCTGACTCGACGTCAGGTCTGCTAAGTCGTCTGTGAGATCTGCTGAGTCAAAGTTTGTCGCTGGGGAATCCGGCATTTCGTCTCCCGGAGTGGGAGATCCATAGCCACCTTGCGGGCTGCCGCCGGTGGGCGAGGCATCTTTGGTGCTCATGCAAACTCCTTAGTCGGGGGCGGCCATTGGAGGCTTCATGCTTGGTTCACGGCATGCCCCCACCATGGCACCGTCGCGGTTCATCAGTCAAGCCCTCGTTGAGGCTTTTTTGGTGTGGATTTATCCCGTGGTTCCGGTGGTTTCATGGGCCGATCCGACAGGTTTTGATTCCGGGGACCCGCGCTGGCGCAGATAGATGGACAGCACCACCATGGAGCCGACGGCGAGAAATTCGGATTGCCAGTTCTGCAGGGTGCGGTTCCAAAATTCGGGGGAGGCCACATACAGTGCCCAGCTGATCGGGGCCTGCAAGTCCTGAAGTTGTTGTTCGTTGAAGGCGCTGGCCCCTGCGACGGACTGGGCAAGCCAGGACAGGAAGAAGATGCCGCCCATCGCCAACACCAACGAGTTCCCGTACAGGTGTTGGCGCCACCCGTGAACCCGGGCCCAAGCAGGTGAATCGAGATGGGCATATTGGCCAACCAGTTGGTCCTTGTCTGTGCCCGGGCCCGATTGGTCCAGTTTCTTGGACTCAGGGGAGCCCTTTTGAACAAGCCAAATCGTGACACTGATGTACAGCAGGAACTGCAAATACTCCGACTGCCAGTTTTCGGCCACATCCACCCCAAAGCTCGAGGACAGAACATACTGGCCTAAAGTGATCGGGTCGAGTCCGGCGGCGACCTGTTCCTGATTGAACAAGGCATGGCCGGTGAGTGCCTGGCCCGCAAGGGCCAAGATAAAGATGGTGCCGAAGAACAGGCCCAGACTGTTGTGATGCATCCACGTCTTCACGCTTTTCCCCTACCAATGCAGCCAGCCCAAGGCCAAGATGAAGGCCAAGCCCAGGACCACGACGAATAGATAGCCAATAAATTGTGCCTTCACTCTCAGCCGCCCCCAATTTCACAATCAAACGGTGCATCCTCAACGGCGGTGCAACCGGCGGCGTCCACCAGCCAACGGGTGCCGGATTGGGTCAGGAACACATTTTCCGCACCGAGACTGACCAGGGCGCTGCGGCCGAACACCTGGGTCGCGGAGGGGGCGCGGCCATCGGGACCCACGGCAGCCAGTCCAGCGTCCTCGAGACCGGTGGGACAGGAACCGTCTCCGTCTTTGGCCAAGGATTTGATGGTCGCCGGGGCCAGAAGTGCACACGCAGCCGCCAGATCGTGGCCGTCCAGTGCGGCATAGAATGCTTGAGCCGCACTGGCGGGGCCTGCTCCCGAGGGTGCACACCCGGACACGGCCGCCAGCAGCACCACCGGAACAAGAAGTCGCCATGACCAGGCTGACGTCCAATACTTGCGGCAGCCACGGAACCGTACAGGATCGCCCACGCTACGCCTCCCTTGCGGATCAAAAGCTCGTTGAATTTGTTGCGAGTCCCACTAGCCTCACTTTAGGCCTCCCCTTGCGCCGCAGCCAGCAATTTTTGCGTGAACCTGCTTGGACCACAGCCGGTGCATAGTGTTTCCCCTGGCCTACTTCGCCGGGTATGGCTCGCTTTGCAGCACCCGTGCTAGGTGGGCGGCGTTGCGGGCAAGCACCCCAACGGCTGAGGCGACGGCATCGTGAACCTTCTCCAGGTCGTTGTAGTCGACAGTTTGCATGGCCTCCCCAACCCAGTAAGTCCCACCCTGGGCTGGGACGCTGAAGCCGACGTCGTTCAGACCCTGCATCATGTCCGCAATGACCTTGTGGGCGCCGTCCTCGTTTCCCACGACGGCAACGACGGCTACCTTGCCGAACATGATGGGCCGGCCCTGGCTGTCGGTTTCAGCGAGATCTGCATCAAGGCGTTCCAACACTTGCTGGGCAACACTGCAAGGGTGACCCATCCAGATCGGGGTAGAAAGAACCGCGATGTCCGCGGCAAGGATCCTCGTCCTGATCGCGGGCCAATCATCGCCACCGCCCATGTCAATCTGAACCCCATGCTTAACGTTGTGGTCGACAATGCGCACCGAGGAAGTCACGACGCCATACTTCTTCAGTTCGCCCAAGACATGCTGCGCCATGAGCTCACTGCTGGAGGGCTTCGGGGAGGGGAGAGGGTGCAGACGATCGCGATAGCTGTCAGTTCCGTCATTGCTGTTTCCTTTCAGTAGTACTGCAGCGGCCCCAGCAAATCTAGAGGCATCAGCTGGACCCCCGTCAAGTACCGCAGACTCCGGGGCGGTAATTGGTATAAGCGAAAGTCTGGACGAATAGCACTGCGTCAGGCAAGAGTGCCAGACCAGACAGGCGACGTCGCCTCATTCCCTTGGCAAAGGCGATGACTGCTCCGGCGCCGATTCGGCAGACATCGCCAATGATAAAAGCCTGGCGGCCGGCAAGGAGGAAGGGTTCATCGCCACGGTCAGTGCGGGGCTCCAAATCAAGGTCCAGGCCAGGCTCGGTATTGTCTTGTCCCGGCGGTTGTGCTTGGCTTCAGCATCAGCTGTCCGTTTCCAGACGCTAAGACCCGGACATTCTTCCCTTCCCCCATTTCTGGGCCTCTCCGCCCGACAGGGCAGCATCGGGGAATTCGTCAGAGACTTCAGGGGCAATGTCCAACGGCTTTCCTCCAGTGTTGCCGGGGTCCGCGTCCACATGGCCTGTTTCCGTGGAGGCACCTGTGTGTTTAGTGTGCTGGAGCAGTTTGTGCGCAGCTTCCACGGCATGTTCCCTGACGGCGTGCTGGACGGTGGTGACAGTTTCCTGAACCGAATCCTTGTTCCAGATCGACGTAGCGCATGCCTTGATTTTTTCGTAGCTTGTCCGGCCCGCGCGGCTCCCCAGCACGTACCCGGCGGCCATTCCGGCAAGAAAAGTTAGCTTGGCTTTCATGATGTTCTCCTTAGTTGAAAAGGATTCGGTGCAGAAAATAGTGGCTACAGTTCAACCTTTTGGCTTTCCCCGGCGTCGATCACTTCACCGGTGAGCCGTGCCTTGGCCCATTGGAAGATGGTGGAGATGGCTCCACCTGGGGCCTCCCAATATTGTGCCCCATCGGGACGGACACGCACGAGGACCAGATCTTTGGATTCCGGACCGTTGGGGTAGAACGCGGCCGCGGCCTCATTCCACAACTCCCGGGCCTTGGGCTCGCTGGTAATGACGACTGCCGAGCCGTGAACCGAAAGCCATTCATTCTTTCCGCCGAAGGAAAGATTCACTCGGGCTTCGGTGCCAATCGCTGCTACGGGACCCGTGCCGGTAGAGCTAAAAAACCACAGTTCGCCATTGTCCTCAACCTTGGTGACTGTCATGGGCCAGCCCATAATCGCACCATCATCACCCACAGTTGTCAGCATGCAGATCCGATGGTGCTCAATAATTTCCATGACTTTGTGAATATTTTCATTCTGGGACATGTGCCTTATCCTCCTGTTGTGAATAGATTCCGTGTTCAGATCCAAGCTCATCGAAGTGTGGTCAAATGCTGGATTTGCTGCGTCGTTGGACGGTTGGGGAAGGCGGGGCCACCACCAAGCTGCGGACATGGGTTTGGACCGGGCCGGTTAGGCGGTGGTTTTGGAACGGCCGGTAATTGCGCCGTAAATTCCTGCGACGACCAAGCCGCCGACAATGGCGAGGATCCAGGAACCCAGGTTCCAAAATTCCATCTTGCCCCCACCGAAGAGCAGATCTCCGATCCAACCACCGGCAATGGCACCGACCACGCCCAGAACAAGGCTGGTGACCCAGCCGCCATCGACCCTCCCCGGCATGACGGACTTAACAATGAATCCGACAATCAAACCCAAAACGATCCAACCGATGAAACCCATGATTCCTCCTTGAGAGAACGCGCATGTGCAGTGCGGGATGCTTCCTCACGGCCGGTGAGAGCCGCAAGCCGATGGGGTGCTGTCTACTTCTTAGTTTTCGCTGCCGCGGCCTTTTCGGTAGGCGCATTGCCGTGGCTCAACTTGCCGGCGCTGCTTTCCAGATGCGCACGCATGAACCACTGAAAAAGTTCCAGCTGCGCTGTTTGGCCGATCAACATGTCTTCAGTAATGGGGTCCAGGTCCCCCGTGGCTGCGATGGCATCTCGGTGGCTTGAGACTACGCCGTCATAAACGAGATCCAGGGCTGCCAAGTGTTCGGTGGTGGAGGCACGCCCGATGGCGTAGTCATCCCAATCACGCTCACGAACCAAGGCGCCGGGAAGGCCGTTGGGGGATAGCCCCAACGTGGCAATGCGCTCGGCAGTTTCGTCAATCATGGCCCGAACGAGTTCAATTTGCGGGTCCAGCATCTCATGGACACCAATGAAATCCCGGCCCACCACATTCCAGTGGGCATGCTTCAACGTAAGCTGCAGGTCATTCAAGGCATACAGCCTGCCTTGGAGGGTGGCTGCCACCTGGTGACCGCTCTTCAAGGATAGGCCCGGAACCGTAAACGTTGCAGTGGAAGTTTTCTTGGAAACCATTAGAATTCCTCTCAAACCGGCCGATCTTCAACGGCCAACGTAATCCCACAGTATCGAGCCGCCAGCAGGAATTCCAGCTACCGCCGACTTCGGCGGGTCAGACGCCCCACCTTTTCCAAGGAAACTGTGTAACTCTTGGGACCTGGCAATAGGGCTTCGGGACGGCGAGACCGCCTCCCTACTTTCATTCCTGGCCTCATTAATCCGGGTGATTGGTCCCGTCAGGACATAACCGGTGTCTGAGAGCGGCCAGAAGGCGCTGCACATCAAGTACGACGGCGGCAACTGGTGTGAGCGCTGCCGAACCGGTGTCGCGGCTGTCGGTGACTGCGGCCAAGTCATCGTTGGCGGAGTCCAAATTGGCCGAAATTATTTCTCCCTCTTCCCACGCCCGCAGTACGTCCGCGGTCGCATCCAAACAGCGGCTCAACGGTTCGCGCAGCTCAGCCTGGAGGCGCAGCTCGAGGGCCCGTCCCAGATGGCGGCAGTGAGCCCCCTCCGACAGATCGCGAATGTAGAAGGTTATGTTCTCCAAGAGGGCCAGTTCGTGTCGGCGGCCAGCCCAATCCTCATGTTCCGGGGCCATTTCTGAACGAGCGTCTTGGCTGCGTCCTTGAGCTGCTCGATGAGAACTAGGCGCCCACGGGAAATCTGGGCGCGAGCAGCATCCAAGGTGAGTGGAGGGAAAATGGTGACATTTACAGCCAGGCCCACTAGTACTCCCATGGCCATTTGGACGCCGTACCCACGGAGAATGTGTCAGCGTCCTAGCCTCCAATGATCAGTACCAGCAGGGTCGCCACCGGCACATAGTCGCGGCCGGCCCCGGGCGGGGCAGACCTGCAAAGAGCAGGCCTGCCCCCACGGCCAAAGAAATCGTGAGAATGTTCGATATCCCCAACAACAGCACCCCGGCGGCCAGCATGATGCCCAGCAGCAAGCCAACGAGTGTCTGCAGTCCCGAACGCACCGAACCCATGAAAGTGGGATACATGCTGACCAACGCGCCCAAGGGCGCGTAGCACGGGTATTCGTCCACTGCTCCGTGCATGTGGGGCGCAAAAAAACAGGAAAGACCGACAGCCAAGGCATTTTTGGCCGCCAGCAGCACCCGTTGGCCTGCCACCGAGGAGGTCGCCCAGGTCTTCAAAAAGTTCACAGATACCGCTTCCCCGGACAACCAATCACCTCCGCCGTCGTCGTACCGCCCTTTTCGGAGCATCAGGGACTTCGCCTGCGTTGCCTGGGCTTAGGAGCATTGCCGCCAACGCGGGAATGGGCTGAAGTAAGCATTCAACTTTGAGCCAGTAGCCATTGAGAATCCCGGCTGAAACAAACAAGGCAGTTTATCAAGTATTTGGCCAGCTTCGATGCGTTGCAACGGTCGGTAAGCAAGGGTGCTCAGATGGCAGCCGCCCTGCACGGCAGGCGGTAGGCGTTGGATGACCTTTAGCTCCCATTGAAGAACGTGTCCTGGAACGGTGTGTCAGAGTGCCTGCGCCCGGCGAAGAACCGGAACGGGGGCCTTGACGGCGTCGTGGGAGGCGTTCATGGTTGGAGGTGTTGAGAATATCCACTCCATTCAACGGAGGAACTATGACAACTCCCAAGCAGCCCATTCCCGGAGCTCCGTCGATCGAGCCGCTGTCGTTTGAGGAGCCTGCGG